>JBFIDI010000093.1:0-14388 GCA_041581405.1 Burkholderiaceae bacterium | reverse complement strand
CGATGCCGCCGAAACTGGTCAGCGACGACGGAAAACACGTCGTGATCCGCCCGATGGCGCTGGTGGCCGAGAAGGACCTGGTGCGCTGGGCTGCCTACCGCCAGTACCCGATCATCCCCTGTACCTTGTGCGGCAGCCAGGTCAACCTGCAGCGCAAGCAGGTCGCGGCGATGCTGCAGGACTGGGAGAAACACCATCCGGGCCGGATCGAGAGCATGTTCACGGCGCTGCAGAATGTCGTGCCCTCGCACCTGATGGACGGAACGCGCCATGATTTCAAGGGTCTGACAGCCACCGGGACGCCCGACGCGGACGGCGACAAGGCCTTCGACACCGAGGAATTTCCCACCCAGGGACTGCCATCGATGCAGGTGGTGCGCTTCGACAGCTGAGTCCGCAGGCAACGGCTCCGGCAACGGACAACCGAGGAAGGGACACGAAAGCATGACGCGACGACTCATGATGCTGCGATACGCGGCGCTGCTCGGCCTGCTGGTGCTGCTTGCGGGTTGCTCCGGCATGCGCATCGTCGACTCGGACGTGCAGGCCTACACCACCGGCCCGGGTGTGACCCCGCCGATGACCTACCGCTTCGAGCGCATGCCGTCGCAACAGGCGCGCGGCGAGCCCCAGGACCGCCTGGAGGCGATCGTGCAGGATGCACTGGCCCAGGTCGGCATGTTGCGCGACGACGCGGCGGCCCGCTACAGCGTCTCCTACGACATGCGCGTGGCGCGCGACCCGCGCGCGCCCTGGGACGACCCACCCTACTGGGGCGGCATGCGCCACGGCGTGGTCGTCACCCCCGCCGGCACCATCGTGCACGTGCCCATGGTCGCACTGCAGGTCGACTCGCCGTATTACCGGCGCGAGGTCCAGCTGCTGGTGCGCCGGCTGTCCGACGGCCAGCTGGTGTTCGAGAGCCGGGCCAACCACGACGGCCGCTGGAGCGACGACGAGGCCGTGTTGCCGGCGATGTTCGAGGCCGCGCTGCGCGGGTTTCCGACTCCGCCACAGGGGCTGCGGCGGATCGAGGTCGAGATTCCGCGCTGAGGCTCGCTCAGCAGAGGACCGTAACCGCCAGTTGTGTGGACCGCCACCGAGTCGGCGGCGGGTCACCCGCGACCAGCTATGCGCGTCGAACAGGGACGTTCGATCCGCAACGACAGAATGATGTCTTATAGCTGTCGAACAATACTCCGGACTGATCGACTCAACGACACCGACAGCATACGTCTCAGCGGACCGCAATGGATTGGTCCACGCCCTGTCGCCAGAGTCTGAGCAATTGCATCCTGCTTGTCGATTTCTCGCGAGCGCATTTGTCGCCGTGTACCGGGTTGCGTTGAGCTCTTGCGCCCCCATCCAGACGTTTTCCGGACTCCCGCGGTCGTTGACTTGCAACTTGACAAAGATCACTCATGTCAAATATGATCAATCCATTGTTGTACAATTTGTCGAACAATAAACAAAGGAACATCATGCTTCAGACTCAACACAGCCCGGATGTATTCAAGAGCGATCACACGGGTATAACGGTACGCAAACTGACTGAACACATCGGTGCCGAGATCGACGGAGTGAACCTTTCGGAACCCATCACCGAAGCCGAGTTCCGAGACATCCACGACGCGTTGGTGACTCACAGCGTGATCGTTTTCCGCGACCAGGATGTCCCGCCAAAGATGCATGTCGATTTTGCGTCGCGCTTCGGCAAACTCGTCGGACACGTCGTGCGGCGTTTCGGGCTTGAGGACTACCCCGAGATCACCCTGATATCGAACGTCTTGAACGAACAAGGGCAAAACATCGGCGCAGATCGTGCCGGGATGATCTGGCATTCGGACATGTCCTACTTCAAGCGTCCGATGCTGGGATCGATGTTGTACGGAGTCGAATGTCCGGCATCCGGCGCCGATACGGAATTTGCCAGCATGTTTGCAGCGCACGATGCGCTTGACCCCGCCATGCGCGAGCGCCTGTCCACCATGCGCGGCGTCCACGACTACGCATGGCACTATGAGACGTATTTGTCTCATCGCACTCCGCTGACGGAAGAGGAGAAAGCCCAAGCTCCCGCGGTCACACATCCTGCGTTGCGCACCCACCCTATATCTCGCCGCAAGGCCATCTATCTGGGTGAAGGTCTCACCCGAACCATGGAGGGCATGCCCGAGAGGGAGGGACGACGACTCGTCGTCGAGATTAGCCAGTTCGCCACGCAACCGAAGTTTGTGTACCAGCACAAATGGAAAGCTCGGGATCTGGTTTTCTGGGACAACCGTTCGACGATGCACAGAGCCACTGAGTTCGACAACACCCAGCGCCGCCTGATGCGTCGCACGACGATCGAAGGCGACGAACCGTTCTGAGTCAATCCTGCAACTGTCGTGCAACCCGCAACACCCACCAATCGAGAGCCCGATGAAAAAAACCCAATCACTCGTCGCGACCTGTGCCTTGCTTCTTACCGCAGTTTGCGCCCAAGCTCAGGACAAATATCCGGACCGACGGCTAAGCCTGGTCATTCCATTCACGCCTGGCGGTGCTGGCGACCTGATCGCGCGCATCGTCGGGTCCAAGATGGCAGAATCGTTCGGCCAGCCCGTTGTGCCAGAGAACAGGCCAGGAGCTGGCGGAAATATCGGATCGGACTACGTTGCAAAATCCACTCCTGACGGCTACACGATCCTGATCGGGTCGACAAGTTCGCATGCAACCAACCCCAGCATGTACAAGAACATGCCGTACGACGCAGCGCGGGACTTCATCCCCGTTGCAATGCTCGCGTCGTCTCCGCATATTCTGATGGTCAACAAGTCGCTACCGGTCTCCAACGTCGACGAATTGGTCGCGTATGCCAAGAGCAATCCAGGCAAGCTGAACTTCTCTTCTGCTGGCAACGGCACGACATCGCACCTGGCTGGCGAGTTGCTCCGCTCGCGCACCGGAACCAATATTGTTCATGTGCCGTACAAAGGAGCACCCGAGGCGGTGATGGGCGTGATTTCCGGCCAGACGCAGATGATGTTCGAGAACCTGTCAGGCGCATTGCCGCAGTTGGCTGGTGATCGACTCCGCGGACTTGCTGTGACGAGTACGAAGCCATCCAAGCTGGCGCCCGACCTGCCGACGGTATCTCAATCGCTGCCGGACTTTGAAACCGGGGTTTGGTTTGCCATCTTCGTTCCGGCGAAAACACCAAGTTCGATTGTGCTCAAGCTCAACAACGAGATCAATCGAATCCTGCATCAACCTGAAGTCATTGCGCAGTTCGACAAGATGGGCATCCAAGCAATTGGGGGAACATCTGAGGCGGCCGCAACCTATATCGAATCCGAAACGAAAAAGTGGGCTGTAGTCATCAAGGCGTCGGGGGCGGCAGTCAATTGAGGCTCGGCATACGGACAAACCGTGCCTGGAGGTAGGATTGCACCGAGGGCAGCAGTATTGCTGCGCTTAGAAGGTCGGCACGCGAATGGCGTCGTTGTCCGACCTTCACCTTCGGCTCAGCACTGCTCACCCAAGACCAGCGACCCGAGTCAACGCGAACCGCAATGTATCCGTCACCAGTTTGCGACCGAGCTTTTCGGCAACGGCCGTCTGCCTCGCCACAAACGTCTCGAGCAAGTCGCGCCAGGTCTCGAGCGACTGCGATCGGCGTTCACTAGTGGCCAACCCAACACGGGTATAGCGCGATATCTGGGCAGCCATGTGCGTCAGAAGTGACTCCAGGCGGTGATTGCCTGCAAGGCGTACCAAGTATGCAGCCATTTCTTCCGACGCAGCGGCATGCAAGGTGCCCGCTTGGGAATCTGGCAACCCGGCGGCGCTTTCCATCTCAGTGATTTTCTCCTTGAGGAACTTCAGGTTCTCCTCTGAAAGACGCTCACACGCAAGCCCCATGGCCAGGCCCAGCAGCACCCCGCGGACCTGATAGATCTCGATCAGTTCGTCGACTGTCAGCTGCGACACGGTGGCACCTCTGTGTGCCTCGATCTTGACTACGCCACTACGCTCTAGCACCCGAAGCGCTTCACGGATCGACCCGCGGCTGACGCCAAACTGCTCAGCAAGCGGGATCTCGCGAAGGCTCATGCCGGGGCCAAAGACACCGTCAACGATTCGGCCGCTGATTTCCGCCGCTACGCGGCTGGTGATGGTTGTGCCAGTATTGGTCGACGCTAGCGTCGACCCCTTTCTTGCTTTTTTTGTCATCGTGGTTTCAGTATATCGGCTGCCGACGGATTGTCCGACAACAATGGGACAAACAGACGATCCGCGTACGGCGCCCCATGCGTCGATCCGATCACTACACCTTGTGAACCCTACTCTTGTCGCTCGCTATCAAGCCGGGCTGACATCAGCCTGGCACAACAGGCCAGGCTGACGGTGACCTAGCCAACTCGGCAACCAGATCATCCGAAATCTTCTCCGCAAGCATGGTCACCGCGGCATTGGTATTGCCTGAAGTCAGTGTCGGGAACGATGAAGCGTCAACAACGAGAAGATCGGCAACCGCCCGCACACGACAGCGCTCGTCCAATACGGAATCGGAATCGGCGCCCATCGCACATGTACCGACAGGGTGAAACACCGTCGATCCATTGCTGCGGACGAACGCCGACAAGGAGTCGTCATCAGACAGGTCGTGTCCGGGAGCCTCTTCAGCGGCAACGAGGCTGGCCATCGGTTCACTGGCGAAAATTCTCCGAGTCAACCTGAGTCCGGCAACGAGCACCTCGGTATCCCTGTGGTCCGTCAGATAACCTGGATCAATTACGGGGGGACGACGCCAATCCGAGTCTTGGACATGCACCGATCCTCGACTGAACGGCCTAAGCTGGCATACATTGGCCGTGACACCCGAGAACTTGTGAAAAGACCAACCTCCACGCTCACTGGACAACGGCAGGAAGTGCAGTTGCACATCGGGCTGCCCGTCATTACCCGTACTGTCCACGAACGCGCCCGCTTCAGCACCACCAATCGCCAACTGACCAGTCCGGCGGACACCATATTGCCACAGATGCCGTAGCAGACGCCATGGTCTTCTGAAATCGTCATTGATGCTGACGCGCGACGTCAGGCGCGCAATATAGCGCACACCATAATGATCCTGGAGGTTCTTGCCGACCATGGGGGACTCTGCCCTCATGCGGATACCTGCCGCATGCAGCGCCGAACGGTTGCCGATGCCTGACCACTGCAATAATGCAGGTGACCCCACGGCCCCGCATGCAACGACAACCTTCTTTCGCGCGCGCAGATGGAGGTTCTCACCCGCGGAAACTACGTCGACCCCAATGACTCGTCCGTCAGTCAAGCACAGACGTGTAGCCTGGGTTTCGGTCATCACCGTTAGATTTTGACGATGCCTGGCCGGCTGTAGATAGGCCGTGGAATTACTGGAGCGGACGCCGTTGCTCGTGGTAATCTGATAGGGCCCCGCGCCAGTTTGCTTGTCGCTGTTGAACGAAGCTACACGCGGGATGCCGCTATTCTCCGCAGACCGGACAAAGGCATCCGTGGCCAGATTGGAGACGGGCAGAGACGATATGCGGACCGGACCGGACGATCCATAGACCGCGGGCAACTCGCACGCCTGCCCTTCACTGCGTTGAAAGTATGGCAGCACATCTGCCCAGCTCCAACCAGGCAAGCCCATCGATGCCCAACCATCGAAATCCGAAGGATGTCCACGCACGTAGATCATGCCGTTGATCGAACTTGAGCCGCCGAGGACGCGACCCCGGGGCCAGAAGATCTGACGCCCACCCAGGGCCGTTTGAGGAGCAGTCTCGAAGCACCAGTTGACCGCCGAATCGTTGAACGTACGGCTGAATCCAATGGGAATCTTCAACCAGATTCCGCTGTCTTCCGGACCTGCCTCCAGCAACGCGACCGACAGTTCCGGACGAGCGGACAAGCGATTCGCCAGCACACATCCAGCACTTCCCGCGCCAATGACTATGACATCGAATTCGAGGGTACGCATGCGAACGAATCAATGCGCGATATTCACGGTGCGAGAAACCAGATACTCCTGGATCGCATGTGAACCGCATTCCCGCCCATATCCGCTGTCCTTGATGCCGCCAAAGGGGATTTCAGTAGTCGAGGCAGCAAACGTGTTAATGCACACAATCCCGGCCTGCAGTCCTTCCGATGCCTCGTGACAGTTGCGCAACGATTGCGTGAACGCGTACGCAGCCAGGCCAAACGGAGTCGAATTCGCTTCGTCGATGACTTGCTTCGATGATTCGTACCCATTGACGATGGCCAGTGGGCCAAACGGCTCCTCGTGCATGACCCGGGCCTGGGCCGGCACGTCCTGCAACACCGTGGGGGCGAAAAAATTCCCTCCGGCAATCACATCCATGGGAGCTCCCCCGACAACCAGCTTCGCACCTAGCGCACACGCATCATCAACCAACGCAGTCAGATGATCGACGCGTCGGCGAGTCGCCAGCGGCCCCATATCGACGTTGGCTTCGAGCGGCGATCCGACTCGAAGCGCCTTCGTTGCCTGGGCGAACGCGTCGACGAACTCAGCCTTGATGGATTGGTGCACAAAGAAGCGCGTAGGTGACACACATATCTGCCCGGCGTTCTTGAACTTGGTGTTCACACATTGCTTGGCCACTGCATGCACGTCGACATCCGGGTAGATGATGACCGGTGCGTGCCCCCCCAGTTCCAACGTCACCTTTTTCAATGTGTCGGCTCCCTGCCTGGCGAGCATTTTTCCTACCTCCACAGAACCGGTGAAGCTGACCTTTCGTACATCTTGGCTCTGAAGAAGGTACGGCGTGATTTCGGCGGGATGTCCATTCAACAGATTGACCGTCCCGGCCGGAAGCGACACGGATTCAATGCACTCGAACAATATTGCGACCGATCCCGCAGCCTCCTCCGCCGGACGGGCTATCACCGTGCAACCTGCTGCCAGGGCTGGCGCCAGCTTGCGTGCCAGCAAGGCGATCGGGAAGTTCCACGGCGTGAATGTTGCGACAATCCCGATCGGGTCGTAGCGAACGAGGTGCGTCAAGCCGGGGGTTCGTGAAGGAACCTGCTCCCCGAAGATCCGCCGGGCTTCGTCGGCAAACCAGTCGAACTGCTCCACCGCAACTTGCACTTCACCGCGGCCCTGCTCCAGGGGTTTTCCGATCTCCACCGCCAGGCACTTGGCGATGTCCTCCTTGCGCGCGGATATCGCTGCGGAAATGGCCCGCAACTTCGCTGCGCGTGCCCACGGATCGACACGGCGCCAGGCTTCCGATGCCGCGCCGGCCGCGCGAATGGCCTTTTGTACGTCCGGTTGACCTGCCTGGGCTGCCCGCCCAAGAATCTTGCCATCGATGCAGCTATGAACAGGATAGGTTTGACCATCGACCGGAGCTTGCCAGTCCCCGCCAATCCAGAGTTGAGAAGTATTTCGCATCTGGATTGCCACTAGATCTTTTGCACCGCGACGACTCTGTCCAGGATCGTCTTGTTGATCTTGTCGTCGAACTTCGACCAGATACTTCTTGCGGCATCACTCCAGAGCTTCAACTCCGGCTCGGTCGGCCGGTAGAACTTGATGCCCTTGCCTTCCATTTCCTTGACAAACCTGGCTTCGCCGTCACGATCCGCCTTGTTGGCTACGGCAAGCGCTTCTTGCGAAGCAGTCGACACGACCTTCTTGAGTTCGTTCGAAAGACCGTCCCATGTGGCAGCGTTGATCATGGCAACGTGGTATGCCATCAGCGTTCCTGTCATCGTTCCATACTTGATGATTTCATCGAACTTGAATCCCACCAGCGCTTGAGGCTGCAAATTGACCCCATCGATCACGCCTTGCTCCAACGAAACAAATGTCTCCGACCATGGCAGCGGGGCCGGGATCGCGCCCCATGCTTCCCACAAGGCACGATCAATTGGACTTGGCAAGCTACGGAACTTGAGCCCGTTGGTATCGCTGGGTATGCGAACTTCGCGCTTGCGATTGGAGAGGATGCGGAAGCCGCCAACCTCCACATGACCCAGAATGACGGCACGGGCGTCCTTTCGAACAGCGTCGTCCAGGTAAGACTTGACCATCGGGTCGCCAAGGGCCTTGAGCGCCGTGTCCCGGTCTTGAAAGACGTGAGGGAGGTCGCACCAAAAGTAGGCCTCCGTGGTGGAGCCCATGTTCCCGTTCGACGCGCTACCCATGTGGATGGTACGGCCCTTGATCCCCTGGATGATCTGCTCGTCGGCCCCAAGCTGACCACTGGGAAACACCTGGATCTTCAACTTCCCTTCGGCTCGTGCATTGACCCGCTTCGCCAGCTCTTCCCAGTAGATATAGACCGATTGCCCCGGGTTGCTGGAGTGGGCGGCACGGAGCGTGGTCTGCGCATGTGCCCCCGTCGCAATGAGAGATGCACCCAGAAACACAGACGCAATCGCGCGCCGCAGCACGGGAACACCAAGTTTCGCCGAAATCATCATCAGTCTCCAATCTATTCGTTCAGTTTGACTATACATACCAACACATTGTTAGACAATGTGTTGACAATTATGAAGGGCAAGTCAAATGAAGTCAATGCAAGACGTGAACTGACCCGATCGATCAATAGAACCAGTGCAGCGGAACGAGCACGATGGCAGGGAAAGCCACCAAGAGAAGCAGCACTGCGACATCCGCAAGAATGAAGGGCAACATGCCGACCACCACGCGCTCCATGCGAAGTCCTCCGACCGAACACACCGCATTGAGCACCACACCCACCGGCGGGGTGATCAGGCCGATCGAATTCCCCATGATGAAGAGCACACCGAAATAGACGGGATCGATTCCGGCCTGCTTGATTAAAGGCATCAACACGGGCGTGAGGATCAAGACGGATGGTATGAAGTCCAGTGTCGTCCCCACGACCAGAATCACGACCATGAGAACTAGCATCAGCAACATGGGTTGACCCAGCAACGGTCGCAACATATCAGACAGCTGCCCGGGCAGATTAGCCACTGTGATCAACCACGCAGAGACCATGGCGGCCGAAACCAGGAACATCACGACTGCGGTCATCTTCCCAGCTGAAAGCAATACCTGGTAGAGACTCTTGAAGCTCAGCTCCCGATAGACAGCTGTACCTACAACGAATGCATATACGGCCGCAACCACTCCGGCCTCCGTGGGCGTGAAGACGCCGAACCGAAGGCCTCCAATGATGATCACCGGCATGACGAGCGCCCATGCGCCATCTCTGGCGGCCGAGAGTCGCTCTCCCCATGACGCCCGGGGTATGACCTCGATGTCGGTCTTGCGACACAACACGGTCCATGTCACAACCAGCCCCAAGGCCATCAACATTCCCGGCACGATACCGGCAATGAAGAGTTGGGTGATCGAAACACCCGCCGTGACCCCGAAAACGATAAACGCGATGGACGGCGGAATGACCGGGGCAATGATTCCACCAGCGGCCAACAATCCAGCCGACCGGTTTTCGTCGTAGCCGGCCTTGCGCATCATCGGCAACAACAAGACTGCCAAAGCAGCCGTGTCCGCAACGGCCGAACCAGACAGGCTCGCCAGGATGGCGGCGGCAGCGATCCCGACATACCCCAATCCACCGCGAAGATGACCAAAGAAGGTCAACGCACAATGAATGATCCTGCGCGACAGCCCTCCGGCATTCATCAGTTCGCCCGCCAGCAGAAAGAACGGAATCGCCATCAACGAAAAGTTGTCTGCGCCGTTCATCATGTTCTGCGCAATGATCTGGGCATCGAACAAATCCATTTGCAGCATCAGTGCCATGGCACTGATCAACAACGCGAACGAAATCGGCATTCCAATTGCCATGGAGGCGAGCAGGACGGCCAGGAATATCAATAGCGTCATGCTGCGTGTCCGGACTGAATACCTGTTGCAGCGGACCTTGCTTCAATCATGATCACCTGCTCCCCGATGCTGCTTGATGCCGAGTACGACACTTCCCCGGGCCTGAACGCAAACGATCAGGGCCAGGCCAACGGCGGCAACGCTTAGCGCCCCGTAGACGAGCGGCATCGGCAACCCGGAAACCTGTGCTTTCACATTCCAGTTCAGCCGCGCTTGCGACCAGCTTCCCGCCAGCAGCATCCAGCAAGCAACCAGCATCAACGCAGCAGAAAGAACAGCGCATGCGCTTCGCCAAAGAGGCGGCAACTTCAGGAGCACAAAGTCGACGCGCATGTGGGAACGATCTCGCATCGCAACTATCGCGCCCATGAATATCACCCAGACGAAGAGGTAGCGTGAAACCTCCTCGGAAAACACAATGCCGGTATCGAATCCATACCGCAAGACCACGTTTCCAAAGACCATGACGGTCATCATCACTAGGAAGAAGACGATCGTTGCTTCGAGAGTATGGAAGAGGAGGGTCACGAATTTCTTCACTTTTGGCTCCATTGTTGGATCTAATGTCTTTTTTATGTCAACAATATACACCAGTGCTTTCGGTATCGTGAGCCTGCACTCTTTCAACGACACCATGCACATATCAATGGCGGGTCGGGTTCCGCGGGCGTCGCCGTCGTCCGAGGCTTGACGGAATCCGCATACGCTTTCGTTCGACACGCCCGTTATTCGACTGAGGCGTTCTCGCTCGGACCCACGCAATGTCAACATCCGTCCATGGGGGCTGAACACAGGACTCGCTGAAGCGGTCTGGCTCACCAAGTACTCGGACGCACGCTCTTGTCAGCATGTTGGCGATCAGCCTGCCGTTGTACGGAACTACAGCGCGAATACGAGACGGCGCGAATCCGCCGTATTGCTCGACGGTTGCGCCTGCGCACCCGTCGCAGGTGCGTCGGTTGGCCGATCGTGCGTTACACGCTTGTCGGCGGCGCCCACCGTTGCCCGGTCGACGGCATGACCAGGCGCCCCATCAGCCGCTCGGCAATGCATATCGCCGGATCGATCGGGCAACGAGTGACATTTTTGTAACGACATTTATGTCAAGCCAGTCGGCAAGACGTCGACTTCGCCTGTCGACTGCGACAGAACCGGCCTGAAAAAAGCGGGGAACCCTCGAATATTTCACACCCCGACGCCTGGCACAGATCGTGCGGATACGTCGGGCCGAGCGTTTTTTGTCCGGTCCGTTTCCAACCACAGGAGCTATCCAAATGATGCGTTCCAGCGCGCCACCCGCCGCGGGCAATCCCGTGCCAATGGACCCGACTGCATGCCATCCGGGTAACTCCTTGCCGGTCAGAACGATCGACGGCCAGTGCGTATCGGCAGCGCAGGCACGGAAGATCTTGCTAGTGGAAGACAGCTACGAGAATCGGGACATGCTGACCCGGCGGCTGCAACGCCGCGGCTTCACGGTCTGCGGCGCAGAGGATGGTTTTACCGGCGTCGCCATGTCTGTTACGGAAAAGCCCGACGTCATCCTGATGGATGTGGCGTTGGGCGAGATCGACGGCTGGCAGGCAACCCGACTCATCAAGGCCGACGCCAGGACATCCGACATACCCATCATTGCGTTGACCGCCCACGCGCTCGCCAGTGACCAGGCAAAAAGCGTCGAGATGGGCTGTGCCGACTTCGATACCAAGCCAGTCGACCTGACACGCCTTCTGGGAAAGATCCAGCGCTGCCTGGCAAGCACGACCACAGGCGATGCCCCATCTGCCACCATGGCCACGCCGCTCGTCGAGAGCGACTCGACGGAGCGCAACGTGACGTCGACCGTCGATCCGATCCAGGCCCTGACAGGCAGTTCGCGCGACTATCGTGACATACAGGGAACGGACCTGATGGCCCGGGTCGGCGGCTTTTACGAATGGCGCGAGGTCCGCCGGCAACGAAACCTGTGGCCCTACTCGAAATCGACGCAGCAGGCCCCCCTGTCGACGTGCAAGGCTCTTGACGACAGCGGCATGCCGATCGCGGGACTGAACTTCGGCACACAGGACTACCTGGGCCTGTCATCGGACCCCGGTATCAAGGAGGTCGCGAAAGCGGTCATCGACGAGTACGGCGTTCACAGCGCCGGTTCATCGGCCTTGGCGGGCAACACCAAATACTCCCTGCGCCTGGAAGAAACGATCTCCGGGTTCCTCAACATGGAGCACACCTTGCTCTATCCAACGGGTTGGGCCGCAGGTTACGGCGTGATCAAGGGGCTGGTGCGGCCGTCGGATCACGTCGTGATGGACGGACTCGCACACGCCTGCCTGCAGGAGGGCGCCTACTCGGCAACAGCCAACGTGCACCTGCATGGGCACCTCAATGTCGATTCCGTTCGCCGCCATCTGAAACGCATCCGTGCCAAGGACACGACAAACGGCATCCTCGTGGTCACGGAAGGTCTCTTTTCGATGGATTCGGACACGCCAGACCTGAAAGCGCTTCAGCATCTGTGCCACGAGTATGGAGCGACGCTTCTTGTCGACGTCGCACATGACCTGGGCGCAATGGGAGCGAGTGGCAGGGGGTTCATCGGCGAACAAGACATGTTGGGCAAGGTCGACATCGTCATGGGAAGTTTTTCCAAGACGTTCGCGTCCAATGGCGGATTCGTGTCCTGCAATTCGGCGGCGGTCAAGCAGTACCTCAAGTACTACGGCAGCACGGCGACGTTCTCGAACGCGCTCTCTCCGGTCCAGGCCGCCACCGTCACGAAGGCATTTGAGATCGTCCAGTCCGAACGAGGCGCGCAACTTCGCTCGCTGCTGATGACCCGGATCGGCCAACTGCGCGAGGCATTGACTGCCGAAGGCCTGACATACATGGGCGATCCCTCTCCCATCGTTCCCGTGCTTGTCGGCGACGAGGCCCTGGCGCGCCTGGTGAGCCGACGCCTGCCGGCGCTGGAGGTGATTGCCAACCTCGTGGAGTACCCGGCAGTGGCCCAGGGCAACGCCCGCTTGCGCCTCCAGATGATGCCCGCGCACAGTCTCGAAAACGTGCAGGTGCTGGCGTCGCGGCTACGCACCGCTATCGACCATGCGCAAGTCGAATACGTGCGTTATCGTGCCGCAATGGCGGATGCCGTCCAGCCGAGTCCCGCCATCGCCTGAGCGGCTCATGCACAGCGAGGCACGCCCCATGGAACTCACGGATCGATTGATCCGTGCTGTCGACTGGTTCGTTCCGGCCGAAGTGCGACAGAGCACGGCAACGCACTGGCGGGCGAGGATTTTCGTCATCAGCCACGTCGTGGGGCCATTCAGCGCGGTTGCCATCCTGGGTTACCTCTATCACATCGAGACCGACCACGACTGGATCTTCTGGACGCTGTGCGCCTTCTGCGTCTCCTTCTGGATCCTGCCGTTCGCACTCAAACTGGCGCGTGACTTGTTCATCCCCGCGCTTTGTTCGTTTTGTGTTCTGACCTCCCTGAGCATATTCGGATCGTTCTATTACGGCGGGGTGAGTTCACCTTTCCTGCCGTGGTTCCTGACGGCGCAGATGCTCGGGTTTTTCTATCTGAGCGATCGGCCGATGCTGGTCCTTGGGATCATGGGTGCCAACCTGGCAGGCTTCTCCTTGACCTATCTGATCGTCGGCTCGTTCCCCGAGCGCATACCCGTTGCCGACCTGTCCACCGTCGGCATGATTTCCGTGTCCGCCGCCACCATCTACAACTCGATGATGGCGATCTACTACGCCTACGTCATGGTCGAGCAGTCGGCGCTGCAGCAGGAAAGCGAGAAACACATCGAAACGGCGGCCAAGCTGCGTATCGCCAAGCAGGAGGCCGAACGCGCCAATGAAGCCAAGGCCGTCTTCCTGGCGAAGATGAGCCATCAGCTTCGGACCCCGCTCAATGCCATCATCGGCTACAGCGAAATCCTGCTCGAGGACTCCGAGGCGAGCGCGCATCCGGTGGACGTCAAGGAATTGCGATCCATCAACTCCGCCGGCCGCCATCTGTTGTCGCTGGTCTCGGATGTCCTGCACATGCCGAAGATCGACTCGGACGACGTCGATCTGAAGCTGCATCCGGTCAATCTCGACCACATCCTCGAGGACGTCTCCGCAACGTGTCGACACCTGATTTCGCAGAACGGGAACACGTTCGCACTCGAGAAACCCGATGCGTTCGGGATGATCCAGACCGACGAGCTTCGGTTGCGACAGATCCTGATCAACCTGCTTGGCAATGCCGGCAAGTTCACCAGGAACGGCAAAGTGGTGCTGCGCGCGAGACGCCAGGAGCAAGGGAACAACGAACAGGTGCTGATCTCGGTGCAGGATACCGGAATCGGCATTCCATCGGAGGCCATTCCGAACCTGTTCAAGAACTTCAACCAGGTCAACCCTGATCTGTACGGAGGGACCGGACTGGGCCTTGCCGTGAGTCAGAAACTCGCGCAACTGCTCCATGGCGAAATATCCGTGGAAAGTCGGCT
>JBFIDI010000092.1:0-14402 GCA_041581405.1 Burkholderiaceae bacterium | reverse complement strand
CGGAGCGTCGGCCGGCCCGCTGTGCAGCTGCAGGCCGTTGGCCTGCAGCGCCGCCAGGCTCTGGCCGCGCGCGAGCAGCGACACCTTCTTGCCGGCGCGTGCCAGTCCGGCCGCCAGCCAGCCGCCGATGGCGCCGGCGCCGACGACACAGATCGCGTCGAACGTGGGGGAGGTCTTGTTCATGGGCCGCGGGCTCCGATTCACTGGTGGTACGAGGTGTCGCCGCGCTCGACCTGGCGCACCAGGGCGTCGAACACATCCTTGCCGGCGCCGTGATGCGGGTGGAACTGCAAGGCGTCATCGCGGCAGGTGCGCGCGACGGCATCGGAGATCGGGATCGCCGGCCCCATGGACAGCGTGGCCAGCTGGATCTCGCAGGCGCGGTTCAGCGTCCACAGAAGCGAGAAGGTCTGCGGTAGCGTCTGGCCCCAGACCAGCAGTCCGTGGTTGCGCAGGATCACGGCCGGCTTGTCGCCGATGCTCGCCAGCAGCCGCGGCGCTTCGTCGGGGTGTACCGTGATGCCCTCGAAATCGTGGTAGGCCACCAGGCCGTGCAGCTGCGCGCTGTAGAAATTGTTCTGCTGTAGCCCGCCCTCCAGGCAGGCCACCGCCATGCCGGCCGTGGTGTGGGTATGCATCACGCAGTGCGCGTCGGGCAGGCCGTCGTGCAGCGCGGCGTGGACCGTGAAGCCGGCCGGGTTCACCGGATGCGGCGATCCGTCCAGCACCCGGCCCTGCAGGTCGATCTTGACCAGGTTGCTGGCGGTGACTTCGCTGTAATGCAGGCCGAACGGGTTGATCAGGAACTGCTTCGCACCGCCGGTGACGCTGTCGGGCAGCCGCACCGTGATGTGGTTGTAGATCAGCTCGGTCCAGCCCAGCAGGGCGAACACGCGATAACAGGCCGCCAGTTCGATCCGCGCCAGAAGCTCGTCGGCATGCATGCCGTTGAGCGGGTGCCCGTCTCTATCCATAGGTCTTGTCCATGCTCGGTTGCGCCGGCACGACCGGGGTCTTGAACTGGGCCAGCAAGGCGCTCGTGCCCCGCACCAGGATCTGCGTGTCGATGCCGACCGCGACGAACAACGCGCCGAGTTCCAGGTAACGCTTGGACAACGCGATGTCGGCGGTCAGGATGCCCGGGGCCTTGCCGGCCTTGCGGATGCGCAGGATCGCGTCCTCGATCGCCGCCTGGACCTCGGGGTGGCCCGCATTGCCGACATGGCCCATCGAGGCCGACAGGTCGGCCGGGCCGATGAAGACACCGTCGATGCCGTCGATGGCCAGCATCGCGTCCAGGTTGGACAAGGCCAGCCGGGTCTCGGCCTGGATCAGCAGGCAGATCTGGTCGTTGGCCTCGAGCGGATACCGCGTGAAGCGGCCCCAGCGCGAAGCGCGCCCGCCGGCCATGCCGCGAATGCCCTGGGGCGGGTAACGGCAGGCCTGCACCAGCATCTGCGCCTGCTCCGGGGTGTCGACCATCGGCACCAGCAGGTTGGGCACGCCCAGGTCGAGGTATTGCTTGATCAGTGCGGTGTCGCCGACCGGCACGCGGCACACCGGCTGGCTGTCGTAGGCGGCGATGGTCTGCAGGTGGGCCAGCATGCTCTGCAGGTGGTTGGGCGTGTGTTCACCGTCGAACAACAACCAGTCGAAGCCGGCACCGGCGCTGATCTCGGTGCTCAGCGAACTGATCATGTTGACCCAGAAACCGATCTGGGGCTGCTGGTTCTTGAGGGCCAGCTTGAAGGTATTGACGGGGGTTTGCATGCAGGGTCCTTGTCGGGGAAGGGAGGGAGGGAAGGAAGGGAAGCGTGTGGTCGATGACCGGGGTTTCTTCAGGTGAATCGGAAGGCGATCGAGCCCAGCGGCCCGTAGTCGGCATGGAAGGTGTCGCCGGCCTGGGCCGCGACCGGACGGGTGAAGGAGCCGCCCAGCACGATTTCGCCGGCCTCGAGGAACTCGCCCCAGGGCGCGAGCTTGTTGGCCAGCCAGGCCACGCCGGTGGCGGGGTGGTTGAGCACCGCCGCGGCGAGGCCGGACTCCTCGATCACGCCGTTCTTGTACAGCAAGGCGCCGACCCA
Organism: Burkholderiaceae bacterium; assembly: GCA_041581405.1. Taxonomy (GTDB): domain Bacteria; phylum Pseudomonadota; class Gammaproteobacteria; order Burkholderiales; family Burkholderiaceae_C; genus CAISIP01. Next base: position 12,318 of record JBFIDI010000092.1, on the reverse strand, counting down.
GCGCAGGTCGACCGCGTCGGGCCGCACCGGACGCCCGCCGGTGACGATGCCGGCATTGGCCGCGTTGTCGGCGATGGTGTCGACCACCTTGCGCATCACGCGGGTGTGGCGGTCGAACTGTTCGATACGCGCGTCGATGATCTCGATCGCCGGCACGACGTATTCGGTGGCGGCGAGCACGTCGAAGATGCTCACGCCCGGGCCCTGCAGCCGCTTGCCCAGCACGAAGGCCAGCTCCACCTCGACCCGTGGCGCGATGAAGCGTGCCACGGGAATGTCGCCGCCTTCCTGGAAGAACATGTCGTCCAGCAAGGTGCCGTAGTCGGGTTCGGTGATCTGGCTGGCCAGCTGCATGGCGCGCGAGGTCAGGCCGATCTTGTGGCCGCGCGCGATGCGGCCGGCATCGCGCTTGAGTTGCACCCAGGCGCGCGAGACGGCATATCCGTCCGCGACCGTCATCTCCGGGAAACGTTTGGAGAAATGCTCGACCTGGGTGCGGGTCTGCTCGGCCTGCTGGAGTTCGGCGGCGAGTTGCGCGATCCGTTGTTCGGAAAACATCGGGGCCAGGGTCTTCAGGAGGGTTGGAACAGGGGGTGCAGGTTGCTGTGCTTGGCGTCGAACACTTCGCGCCCTTCGTCGATCTGCAGTGTCATGCCGATGTGGCGGCGCGTGAACACGGGCTGGAAATGCGACTTGGCGCACATCAGCAAGGCGTCGCCCAGTCGCTTGTGCACCGCGGCGCTGCGCCCATGGGCCATGCGCACGTTCAGGTAGACGAAGGCATAGTCGGCCTTGCCGTCGGCGACCGCGTAATGGGCTGCGGGATACGCCAGCACCCGCGTGCCGCCGGTCGGGAACACCTGCGTGCCGTCTTCGTCCTGCACGCCGAGCATGGTGTCGGCCAGGGACCGGCACAAGGCGGTCATGTCGGTTTCCCGCTCGAGGTTGGGCGTATAGAGGATGACGAGATGGGGCATGGATGTCTTTCAGAGCCGGCTCACCGCCTGGTAGCCGGTGGCTGCCGAAGCCTGTGCCGCAGGTATCTGGGCGCCCGACTGCGGCGTGACCGGAAAGACCGCATTGAGCTGGCCGGTTCCCGAGGCGCCGAAGTACGGCGTGACGATGTCAGCGCGGCCATCATAGCCCGACCAGCCGAGCGCGCCCAGCAGCATGGCGGTGTCGTGCATGAAACCTTCGCCGTGTCCCTTGGCCGCGTATTCGGGCAACATGGCGCAGAACTCCGCCCATTGGCCGCCGTCCTGCCACATCTGCACCACGCGCCGGTCCAGCGTTTCCAGGAACGGGCTCCAGATCTTGAACGCGAACTCCGGTGCCAGACCGTTCTGCGCAAATCGGTGCGACAAGGAGCCGCTGGCCAGGAAAGCCACCGTGCCGTCGTAATGGTCCTCGACGGCGCGCCGCATCGCCCAGCCCAGCCGGGCGCTGTCGTTCAGGTAATGCGCCATGCACAGTGCCGATACCGACACCACCTTGAAATGCCGGTCTTCGTTCATGTAGCGCAGCGGCACCAGCGTGCCGTATTCCGGCGCCAGCGTGGTCGCATCGTGCGCCAGCGTCTCGACGCCCCAGGCATTGCAGGACTGCGCCAGCGCCTGGCCCAGCACCGGATTGCCGTCGCATGCGTAGGCCATGTTGCTGATGAAGTGCGGCAACTCGTTGCTGGTGTAGCTGCCTTCGAAATGCGGTGCGCAATTGACGTGGTAACCGGCATTGACCAGCCAGTGCGTGTCGAACACGACCAGCGTGTCGACCCCGAGTTCGCGGCAGCGCCTGCTGATCTCCCGGTGCCCGTCGATGGCATCCTGCCGCGTGCCCTTGCGCGGCCCGTCCAGCTCACTCAGGTACATCGACGGCACATGCGTGATCTTGGCGGCGAGCGCGAGTTTACCCATGGTGTGTCTCCAGTTTTCAGTCGTGGTGGCCTACATCAATCGCCGCTCGCGGCGCCCCCCGGTCCCGTGGCCCCGGTTTCGTTGCTCCGGTTTCGTTGCCCCGGTTTCGTGGCCCTCCCCTGCAAGGGGAGGGTCGGGGTGGGGTGTGCATCTTGCTGCGTCCGCAGGGGGAATCGCGTCAAGCGGTTCCCCACTGCGGGATATGGTGCGAGCCCAGCGACACGGCGACATTCTTCGGTTCGCAGAACACCTCGTAGCTCCAGGTGCCGCCTTCGCGACCGGTGCCGCTGGCCTTGGTACCGCCGAACGGCTGGCGCAGGTCGCGCACGTTCTGGCTGTTGACGAAACACATGCCGGCCTCGATGGCGGCGGCCACGCGGTGGGCGCGGCCGATGTTCTCGGTCCAGACATAACTCGACAGGCCATACGCGATGTCGTTGGCCTTCGCAATGGCGTCGGCCTCGTCCTTGAACGGGATCAGGCAGGCGACCGGGCCGAAGATCTCTTCCTGCGCGATGCGCATGCGGTTGTCGACGTCGGCGAATACCGTGGGCGCCACGTAGTTGCCGCCGCGCACCCGCTGCGGCAATTCCGGCGCGTCCAGGCCGCCGCACAGCAGCGTCGCGCCCTCCTTCGGGCCGAGTTCGATGTAGCTGCGCACCTTGGCCAGGTGGGCCGGGCTGATCATCGGGCCGACGATGGTCGCGTCATCCAGCGGATCGCCGACACGGATGCGCCTGGCGCGGTCGACGAACTTCTGCACGAAATCGGCGTAGATCGATTGCTGCACCAGGATGCGCGAGCCGGCCGTGCAGCGTTCGCCGTTGTTGGAGAAGATCATGAACACCGCCGCGTCCAGCGCACGCGCCAGGTCGGCGTCGTCGAAGACGACGAACGGCGACTTGCCGCCCAGCTCCATGCTGAACTTCTTCAGGCCCGCGGCCTGCACGATGCGGTTGCCGGTGACGGTGGAGCCGGTGAAGGAGATCGCGCGCACGTCCGGATGCCGGCACAGCGGGTCGCCCGCGTCCTTGCCGGTGCCGTGCACGATGTTGAGAACGCCGGCCGGGATGCCGGCCTCCAACGCCAGCTCGCCCAGCCGTGCGGCCGTGAGTGGCGACAACTCGCTCATCTTGAGCACGGCGGTATTGCCGAAAGCCAGGCAGGGCGCGGTCTTCCAGGTCGCCGTCATGAACGGCACGTTCCACGGAGAGATCAGGGCGCAGACACCCACCGGGTGGAACAAGGTGTAGTTCAGATGGGTTTCGGTGGGGTAGGTGTGGCCGTCGACGCGGGTGCACATCTCGGCGAAGTAGTGGAAGTTGTCGGCCGCCCGCGGCACCAGCTGCTTGCGCGTTTGCGCGATGACCTGGCCGCAGTCGTTGGTCTCGGTTTCCGATATTTCCGGCACATGGGTGGTGATGAGTTCGCCCAGTTTGCGGATCAGCTTGGCGCGTTGCGGCGCCGGTGTCGCGGCCCAGGCCGGGAACGCGGCCTTGGCGGCGGCGACGGCGGCATTGACCTCGTCGGCGCCGCCGGCGGCCACTTCCGCCAGCACGTCCTGTGTGGCCGGGTTGATGGTCTCGAAATAGTCGGTGCCGGCGACCGGCTTGCCGTTGATCAGGTGGTCGACTCTCATGGATTTCCTCTGCAGATGGTGTTGGTCAAGGCACCGATGCCCTCGATTTCGGTGACGACCTCGGCGCCCACCGGGCAGTCCACGACGCCGTCGGGCGTGCCGGTCAGGATCAGGTCGCCGGGCTGCAGCGTCATGAAGGCCGAGAAATATTCGATCAGGAAGGGTATGTCGAAGATCATGTCGCGGGTGTTGCCGCGCTGGGTCACGGCGCCGTCGACGCGGGTCTGCAGGTCCAGTTGCATCGGGTCGGCGATATCCGACGCGTCGACCCGCCACGGACCGATCGGCGTGCAGCCGTCGCGGTTCTTGACGCGCAGATTGGGGCGGTACCAGTTCTCCAGGTAGTCGCGGATCGCATAGTCGTTGGCCACCGTGTAGCCGGCGACGAAGTCATAGGCATCGTCGCGGTGCACCCGGTGCGCGGCCCGGCCGATCACGACCGCCAGTTCGCATTCGTAATGCATGTTCGACACACCGTCCGGGCGGACCGTCTGCGCCTTGTGCCCGATCAGGCTGCCCTCACCCTTGACGAACACCAGCGGTTCTTCCGGCGCCTTGAAAGCCAGTTCGCGCGCATGGTCGGCATAGTTCAGGCCCAGCGCGAGGATGGTGCGGGGACGCGGCACTGGTGCCAGCGGTGGCAACCAGACCACCGCATCCTGCGCGACCAGGCGGCCGTCGGGCAGGCGCAACTGGTCGGGGCCGTGTGCCAGCGCGTCCCAGATGGCACCGGCCCAGGCGATACGTGCGTGTTTCATGCGGCCTCCTGGCTGTGTGCGGGCGCCAGCGTGTTGGACAGGACGCCGAATGCCGGCTTGCCGGCCAGCGCGATCTCGATGTGGTCTCCGGCATGCGCCGTGGGTCGGTCGGCATCGCAACCGAGCAGCAGCAGGTCGCCTTCGCGCAGCGACATGAAGGCGTCGACGTCACGCACCAGCGTGGCTGCGTCGCGCACCAGGTCGTCGAAGGCGATGGTCTGGCGCAGGTCGCCGTTGATGCGCAGCTCGAGTACGAATTGCGCCGGGTCGCCGGCATCGTCCGGCGTGACGGCATGCGCGCCCAGGCCCAGGAAGCCGTCGACGCATTTGGTCTTGACGGCCGGGCGGAAATACGTGCCGCCGGGCAGCTCCAGGTCGTTGACCAGTACATGGGCCGCCACGGTGGGCAGGTCCCGGCCGGTGTCCGGCCGCCATTGCCGCGGTCCCATGACCAGCGCCACCGATGCACCCACCAGGACGGCGTCGGCGCCTGCCGGCAGCGTGATGCCGGCGCCACTGGCGCTCCAGGTATTGGCGGTCTTCACGTACAGCACGGGCGCCTGCGGTGCTGCCTTGTGCGGGGGCTGCGCCATGCGATCGCCCATTTGCTGCCATTCGCGGCGGAAGTTCAGCAGGCTGCCGTAGACGGTGCCGGTCGGCCAGAAGGTGGCGGAAGGGTTCATGTCTGTTCCATTTCGATCAAGGTGTCGAGCAAGGCATACAGCTCGGCCAGTTTTTCCTTGCCCAGCGCCTGCTCCAGCCGCTGGTAATGCTCTTCGATGGTCACGGCCAGCGTCGCAACCCGCTCCATGCCCAGCTCGGTGGCGCGCACCACGGTGCGGCGCTGGTCGGCGGGATCGGTTTCGCGCAGGATCAGGCCGTCGCGCTCCATCCGGTTGAGCACGCCGGTCAGGCTGGGGCCGACGATGAAGGCCTCGCGCGCGATGCGGCCCGTCTCCACCGTTCCCATCTCGCCCAGCACCCGCAAAACCCGCCATTGCTGGTCGCTGAGCGCGTGCGCGCGCAACGCCGGCCGGGTGTGGGCCATGACGGCCTCGCGGGCCTGCAGCAGCAGGCGCGGCAGGTTGCGGTGGGTGAAAGCGGCGGCGTCCGGGTTCATTTATTTAACATGTTAAATGAAATCGCGATTTCCGCAAAACACGGGACCTGAAACGGCCGATAGCTGTAAACATGTCCAGTAACATCCGGCCATGGCCAAAGAGAAAAGCAGCTATGTGTGCAGCGATTGCGGTGGAACGAGCCCGAAATGGCTGGGCAAGTGCCCGGCCTGCGGCGCCTGGAACACGCTGATCGAGTCGGCGGCGCCGGTCCCGTCGGCGGTGCGCAACCGCTTCGCGTCGCTGGCGAAAACCGCCGAGGTCGCCACGCTGGGCGACATCGAGGCGGTCGACATGGCACGTACGCCGACCGGTCACGAGGAACTCGACCGGGTGCTGGGCGGCGGCATCGTCGATGGCGGCGTGGTGCTGATCGGGGGCGATCCGGGCATCGGCAAGTCGACGTTGCTGCTGCAGGCGATGCATTCGCTGCAGGTGGCCGGCAAGCGCACCTTGTACGTGACCGGCGAGGAAAGTGGCGCCCAGGTTGCACTGCGCGCACGCAGGCTCGGGCTGGACGGCTCGCAGGTGCAGGTGCTGGCCGAGATCGGGCTGGAAAAGATCCTGGCCACGCTGGACGCCGTGCAGCCCGAGATCGCCGTCATCGACTCGATCCAGACCGTGTATTCCGACCAGCTCACCTCGGCCCCCGGCTCGGTGGCCCAGGTGCGCGAATGCGCCGCCCACCTCACGCGCGCGGCCAAGGCCAGTGGCGTGTGTATCGTGCTGGTCGGCCATGTCACCAAGGAAGGCGCGCTGGCCGGCCCGCGCGTGCTCGAACACATGGTCGACACGGTGCTGTATTTCGAGGGCGACACCCATTCCAGCTACCGGCTGGTGCGGGCCATCAAGAACCGCTTCGGCGCCGTCAACGAGATCGGGGTTTTCGCGATGACCGAACGCGGACTCAAGGGCGTCAGCAACCCCAGCGCGATCTTCCTCAGTCAACACGACGCGGCCGTGCCCGGCAGCTGCGTCATGGTCACGCTCGAGGGCAGCCGGCCGCTGCTGGTCGAGATCCAGGCCCTGGTCGACGGCGGCGGGCCGAGCCCGCGCCGGTTGTCGGTGGGCCTGGAGCGCGACCGGCTGGCGATGCTGCTGGCCGTGTTGCACCGCCACGCCGGTGTCGCCTGCGCCGACCAGGACGTGTTCGTCAACGCCGTCGGCGGCGTGCGTATCAGCGAGCCGGCCGCCGATCTGGCGGTGATGCTGGCCATCACCTCCAGCCTGCGCGGCAAGCCGCTGCCCAAGGGTTTCTTCGCCTTCGGCGAGGTCGGCCTGGCCGGCGAGGTGCGGCCGGCGCCGCGCGGCCAGGAGCGACTGCGCGAGGCGGCCAAGCTCGGTTTCAGCGTCGCCGTCGTGCCCAAGGCCAACCTGCCGAAAAAGCCGATCGAAGGCCTGGTCATCCATGCCGTGGACCGGGTCGAACAGGCGATGGAAACGGTGCGTGGCCTGACCTGACGCTGCTCGCCTGGGCTGTCCGGGGCGCGGCACCCTGCTTGGGCGCCTAAAATGCCCCGCTTCACTCCCTCAGCCAATGCGTACGCCGCGTTTGCCACGCTGCGTGCACCCGCCGCCAGCCTTGGCGCTGGCGCGCACTTCGAGTCCAGCGTCCATGCAACCACTGTTTCTTCGTATCGGAATTCCGTTGGCCGCGGCGGCGGCCATTGTTTTTGCCTGGCAACGCTTCGGTTGGCAAGGCGTCCTCGTTGTCATCACCGCGCTGGTGATGTGGCTGCTGCTGCATTTCAACCGCATGATGCAGGTGCTCACGCGGGCCGCCGACCGGCCGGTCGGCCATGTCGACAGTGCCGTCATGCTCAACGCCAAGCTCAAGCCCGGCGTGACCTTGCTGCATGTGACGGCCATGACCCGTTCGCTCGGTGCACTGCAGACGATCAAGGACGAACAGCCCGAGGTCTACCGCTGGAGCGACAACAGCCAGTCGTACGTGGACTGCGAGTTCAACGGCGGGCGCCTGGTGCGGTGGGACATGGTGCGGCCGACGCCGTCCGACGATGGCCTGTCGGCGGATGCGGAAACCGCGGCCGCGCCCCGTAAAATCGGCCGTTTCGGCACCGCCGTCAGCGGCGGCGACCCGAAACCCTCGGCAGACACCCCATCCAACCCGGGCACGGACAGGCCGTCAGACAACAAGGAATGACCATCATGAGCGCAGTACCACCTTCAATGGCCGACCGCGACGGCAAGATCTGGATGGACGGCCAGCTGGTCGACTGGCGCGACGCCAAGATCCACGTGTTGACCCATACGCTGCATTACGGCTGCGGCGCGTTCGAGGGCGTGCGGGCCTACAACACGACCGGCGGCACCGCCATCTTCCGCTTGCGCGAGCACACCGAGCGGCTGTTCAACAGCGCCAAGATCCTGCGCATGAAGATTCCGTTCACGCTCGAGGAAGTGATGGAGGCGCAGAAGCAGGTGGTGCGCGAGAACAAGCTCGAGAGCTGCTACCTGCGCCCGCTGACCTGGGTCGGTTCGCAGAAGCTGGGCGTCAGCACCAAGGGCAACACCATCCACCTGATGGTCGCCGCCTGGCCCTGGGGCGCCTACCTGGGCGAGGACGGCATGAAGAACGGCATCCGGGTCAAGATCTCCAGCTACACGCGCCATCACGTCAACATCACGATGACGCAGGCCAAGGCGGTGAGCAACTACACCAACTCCATCCTGGCCAACCAGGAAGCCACCGACGACGGCTACGACGAAGCCATGCTGCTCGACGCCAGCGGCTTCGTCAGCGAAGGTGCGGGCGAGAACGTGTTCGTCGTCAAGGACGGCGTGGTCTACACGCCCGACCTGTCGGCCGGCGCGCTCAACGGCATCACGCGCAACACCGTGCTGCACATCTGCAAGGACCTGGGCCTGGAGCTGGTGCAAAAGCGCATCACCCGCGACGAGATCTACATCTGCGACGAGGCCTTCTTCACCGGTACCGCGGCCGAGGTCACGCCGATCCGCGAACTCGACCGGATCACGCTGGGCCGCGGCTCGCGCGGACCGATCACCGAGAAGATCCAGAGTGCGTTCTTCGACATCGTGAACGGGCGCAATCCGAAATACGCGCACTGGCTGGCGCGGGTCTGAGTCGCCCCTTCCCGTTGCGACACTGCCTCCACGACTGGAACACGACAACCCCATGAGCAACAACACCGTAGAACTGCTGGCCAAGGACCTCAACGCCCAGGGCGGCGTGTTCTGTCCCAACACCAAGGCCGACATGAAGATCTGGAACAGCCACCCCAAGGTGTATCTCGACGTCGGACATACCGGGCAGGCCAAGTGCCCGTATTGCGGCACGGTCTATGCGCTCAAGGCCGGGGAACACTTCGACGCACACCACTGAGCGGCCGGCGGGACGCCCTGCGTCAACGGTATCGAACCGGGGTCGGCCGCCGAGCATGCGCAGTGCAGGCAGATGCCTGGACGCCGCACCAGCCATGGCGGGCTGACCGGGGACCACCTGTGGTTGCCTTCACGACAGATCCGCACTCCGTTGCACCATGATCTACCAGGCATGGGTGGGTGATGACGGCGTGCCGTCGGGGCGCGACGCGTCGTTGGTCGTTCCGTGGTGGAGCTTCGGCAAGACCGTGCTTGCGGCGGCAGCGCTGGCACTGGTGCGCGACCGTGCCCTGGCGCTGGACGAGCGCATCGACGGCCAGCCTTATACCCTTCGGCAGCTGCTGCAGCACCGGGCGGGGCTGCCCGATTACGGCTCCTTGCCCGCATACCACGCGGCCGTTGCGCGCCGCGAGGCGGCCTGGCCGGTGGCCGAACTGCTGCAGCGCACCCAGGCCGAGCGCCTGCGATACGTACCCGGAGAAGCCTGGGCCTATTCGAACATCGGCTACCTGCATGTCCGCCGACTGCTCGAGGACGCGACGGCAGGCAGCCTGGGCGATGCCCTGAACGACCTGGTGTTCGGCCCGCTGGCGGTGGCCGACGTGCAGGTCGTCACCGAACTCTCGCCCATGGCCGGAGCCGGCACGGGTGTTGCCGGCGGCTACGACCCCCGGTGGGTCTACCACGGCCTGCTGGTGGGACCCTTGTCCAGCGCGGCCTCGCTGCTGCATCGGCTGGTGACGGGTACGCTGTTGCCGCAATCCCTGCTGCGGGAAATGCTTCAGCCCCTGGTCGTCGGGGGGCCGATTGCCGGCCGGCCCTGGACCCGCCCGGGCTACGGGCTCGGAATGATGGTCGGCGTCTGCGATGGCCGGCCTGTGGCGGGCCATACGGGCGGCGGCCCGGATAGTGTCATCGCCGTCTACCGCGATACCGAAGCGGCCGGGAGCCGGACGGTGGCCGCGTTTTCGACGGGCGACGACGCCGCGTCCGTGGAACGCGCGGCACTGGCGTTGTTGAGCCGTGAGGGTCGACAGGCGCCCCAGGCAGGCCCGGTGGCGACATGAACACCAGAGCAGTCGATGACCCGGCATCGACCAGCCAGCCGCCGCTGTCGTTCCGCCGGGACGGGTCGCGTCCCATGGGCGCGCCTGGCGACTTCCCGGCATCTCGTGGCATGCGTCCGACGGGCCGTAGCCGCATCACCGCACCAGGAGGAGAAAACGCGCGATGCAGACGCACACATTGCAGGATGGGCCCGGGTCGTTCACGGTTTCGACCTGCGGGGCCGCTGCCAGTGACCGGGTGGTGCTTTTTGCCGTTGGCGCAGGCGGCCAGCCGCAGCGGCATGCGACGCTTCTGGACACGCTGGCTGCATCCGGCTGCACGGTCGTTGCGCCCCATGTCGAGCGACTGTCCTCATCCGTCCCGACAGAAGACGAGTTGACCCTGCGTGCCAGGCGCCTGTCCCTTGCGCTCGATGCGTTTGTTCCCCCTTCCGCAACCGCCGTGGGTGTGGGGCATTCCATCGGCGCGGCGACCCTGCTCGCCCTGGCGGGGGCTCAGATGTGGCTGGGTCCGGGGCGGCGTATCGATGTCGCACAGGACCGCCGCCTGTCGCGCCTGGCCCTTCTGGCGCCGCCGACCGGCTTCTTCCGGGCGCCCGGGGCACTCGACGCGGTGCGGGTTCCGACGCTGGCCTGGGTCGGCTCCGCGGACGCTGTCACGCCGCCTGCCCAGATCGAATGGCTGGCGCAGGCGATGCGTGACGGGAACCCGGTCGATGTCCGTGTCACGGAGGGTGCCGGCCATTTCTCCTTCATGGATACGCCACCGCCCCATGTGACGGAGCCCTTGCCGAACCCGCGCGACTTTCTGCAAGCCTTTTCCAGGGACGTCTGCGCCTTCCTGCGTGCCTGAAAGACGCAGCCCTCGGCACGCGACAGGCGAGGCGCAAGCGCCATTGCGACAGGGACTTCTTGCACGACTAGACCCTGGGCGACGTTGCCCGGGTGTGCGGGTACGGCGTCGCAGCTGAAACAGCGGCGATTCAACGGGCCAGATAGATCTCGACCCGCTGGTTGCCGCGACCCTTGTTGTTGCGCTTGAGCCGTATCGGGCCGATTTCGCCTGTGCGCTTGACATGGGTTCCACCACAAGCGACGCGTGAAAAGCCGTCGATCTCCCAATAACGACGCTCGTTCTTTTCGTCATCGAAGGCGGTGATGATTTCCGTGTTCGACGCGATGATGGTGTTGGCTGCCGCCTCGATCTGCGGCAGGTGTGGCGCGATGTTGTCCGGCCATGCGAAGTCGATGCGTGCCTTGTCCTGCGCGATATGGGCGCCGACCTTGTCCACGCCGGGGAAACTCCGGTAGAAAAGCTCCAGCACCAGTTCGGCCGCGAAATGCAGCCGCATGATCCGGTACCTTCTGGCCCCGTCGATCTCGACCAGGACGGATTGCCCCGCCACCAGCGCGTGATGCTCGGCAAGGGTGTAGACCAGTTCCAGCCCCTGCTTTTTCGCCGCCAGAACCGGCTGGCCGGCGATGGTTCCGGCATCGCTCTCCTGCCCTCCGGAAAAGGCAAAGAAGATGGATTCCGACAAGGTGATGTCGGCGCCCGATACGGTCGCCACCGTCGTCGACAGCCGGGTCAGATAAGGGTCGGACCAAAAAACCTTCTTCGTCATGGGTTCTGGACAGATGTGCCGCGCAACGAGGGTCGTCGGCATCCCGGGCGGCCGTCCTGGCTGGCGACGCGTGTCGACGCGTGTGGCCTCCAGGCCCATCGCCGGACCAGCACCGATTCGGAGGCCACCCGCGCGGCAACGACGGAAGGTCCTCAAAAAAAAAGCCACCCGAAGGTGGCTTGAAAGAGTCCTGTGAAGGACATCGTTGGAGACGAAAAATACTTCCCTGATCGACCCTCGGCATGAAGCCGGGACCGCTTCCAGAACTGTGACAGCAGTGGGGAAAACTGTAACCAGACGAGTGGTGCCCCGCCATCCTCCATTCGGGGGATGATGGCCATTTATCGCGATCAAACGGAAATATTACCGGTGCGCGGCCGTGTGGTCAGCTGCCGTCCGCCGGTTTTTGCGGTAAGCGAACCTCGAAGCAGGCGCCGCCGTGGGGCCCCGCCATGCAGCGGACCGTGCCGCCGTGTCGCTGCACGATGGACTTGACCAGGGCCAGGCCCAGGCCGACACCACCGTCGCGCTCGCTGGCGCCCGGCAAGCGGAAGAAGGGCTCGAAGATGCGTTCGCGGTAGGGCTCGGGCACGCCGGGGCCATGGTCGCTGACGGCCAGCACGACCGTGTCGTTGCTGGCGGACAGTCGCAGCATGACCTCGCCGGCGGCATGCCGGTTGGCGTTTTCCAGCAGGTTGCGCACGACGCGTCGCAGCAGCTTGGCCACGCCCGTCACCGTCAGCGCACTTGTTTCGGCCTCCACCTGCAACTCGGCACCCACGCGGGCACATTCTTCCGCGGCGATGCCGACCAGGTCCAGCGGCTCCATCGT
>JBFIDI010000091.1:0-14485 GCA_041581405.1 Burkholderiaceae bacterium | reverse complement strand
GGCCGGCGCTTCGGCCGGCGTCCATTGGAAATCGGCGTCATTCGCGTCGCGCAGCAACAAGGCATTGCGCAACTTGACGACGTTGCTCGACTCGGTCAGGAACGGAGCCAGGGAAGCCACGGCCAGCACCGCCGTCAGCAGGCTGGCCCAGAAAACGTATCTCCAAACATTGCGCCGGACATCGTCGACGACGATGAACTGCGTCGCTACCAGCATAGTCCTTCGATCTTGCCGTTCAGTTTCTTCGCATCCGGCAAATTCACCAGATCCAGCACAAGTTGGTCAGCCCTGCCGTGACGGGCCAGCGCATCGGACACGTCGCCACCACTCAGCCCTACCACCAACACCTCCGCCCCCCCGATCACGTCAGCGATATCCGGCGACAACATCTCGCCGATATGCGGCAGGTGTTTTTCCACGAAACTCCGGTTCGCCCCCAACAACTTGGCGAGATGAACCTCCGGGTCGTAGATCGCCAGTTGCATGCCCTTGCCGATCAACTGTTCCGCCAGTGTCACCAACGGGCTCTCACGCAGGTCATCGGTGCCGGTTTTGAACGACAGCCCGATGAATCCGATCCTGCGCTTGCCCGACTCCAGGATCTTCTGGAACGCCAGGTCCAGATGCGCCCGATTGGATGGCAGGATGCTTGCGAGCATCGGGATCTCGACATCGTGCATCTTCGCCAGGTAGGTCGTTGCGCGCAGGTCCTTCGGCAGGCAGGACCCGCCGAACGCAAACCCCGGCTTCAGGTACGCCTTCGAGATGTTGAGCTGGGTATCCCGGCACACCAGGTCCATCACCTCGAACGGATCGACTCCCAGTGCGTCGCACAAGCGTGCGGTCTCGTTGGCAAAGGTGATCTTGAGCGCGTGGAAGTTGTTGCACGTGTATTTCATCATCTCGGCCGAGCGCACCGAGGTCTGGATGAACTTGCAGGGCAGGTGCCCGAACAGGCTGCGCAACTGCTCCACCGGATACGCATGGTTGGCGCCGACGATCGTGAACGGCGGCTTGTCGTAGTCGCGAATCGACGAGCCCTCGCGCAGGAACTCGGGTTGGAAGCACAGATGGAAATCGACGCCGTCCTTCTTGCCCGAGTGCTCCTCCACGATGGGACGCAAGACGTCCTCGACCGTTCCCGGCACGAGCGTGGAACGGAACACGACCACGTGTTGCCCGGTCTTGCTGCGAATCGCCTTGCCGATCTCCTGGGCCAAGCGCAGGATGGCGCCCTGGTCCTGGCTGCCGTTGGGCGCCGACGGCGTCCCGACACAGACCAGCGAGATGTCGCTGTCCAGCACCGCCTTGCCGGCATCCGTGGTCACGGTCACCCTGCCACTGGACGCGACCTGCTGCATCAGGTCGACCATGCCTTCTTCGACCACGGGTGTCTTGCCCGCCATGATCAGCTCGAGCTTGGTGCGGTCGATGTCCACCCCGATCACGTCATGGCCGTCGCGCGACAGACACGCGAGCGAAACCGCCCCGACGTACCCCAATCCGAAAATGCTGATCCTCATGCCACGGTTCCCGTTCTCTGTGAAAAATTTGCGATCGCGCGCTCGATGATGCCGTCCAGGCGCTGCATGGACCCGGTCCACGCATGGTTGGTCAGCATGCGCTGACGGCCTGCCACCGCGAGGCGACTGCGCTCCTGCGGGTTGTCGACAATCCGCAACACCGCTTGAGCATAGTCTTGCGGCGTGTCGGCAACAAGGAAATGTTCCTCGGATTGCGCATCCACGCCACCAGCGGCAATGGTACTGGTGACCACGGGTACCCCCATGGCCATGGCTTCGAGGATCTTGTTCTGTGTGCCCCGGGCGATGTTCAGCGGCGCCACCATCAATGCAGACTTGCGGATGAACGGCCGCACGTCGGGCACCGATCCGGTGACCGTCACACCGGGCAACTCCCCGAGCTTGCGCATCGCCGGCGACGGGTCCGCCCCGACGATGAGCAGTTGCATGGCCGGCCGCTGTTGCCGCAGCAGCGGCCAGACCTGCTCGCAGAAGCGGGACATGCACTCCTGGTTCGGGTAGTAGTCCATGCGCCCGATGAAACTGATCGTCTGCGCATCGTAGGGCTCGTCGACCGGGCAAAAGAACCCGGCGTCGACGCCATTGGGAAACCAGTCCGTGTCGGCGCCGGTGCCGTAGCCGTCGAGGGTCTCCCACTCGGCGCGGGTCGTGGCCGTGCACAGGTCGAACTGCCGTGCCAGCCGCTTTTCCGCGGCGAGCATCTTGGAGCCTTCGAGCCGGTAACCCATCGACAGCGGGAACGGCTTGTAGTTCGCGTACTCCAGCCATTTCTGCGAATCCATGTCACCGAAGTCGAGTATCTTGGGAACGCCGGTCACCGACGCCACATATTGCGCGACCGAGGAACAATGCACGAACACCAGGTCCCAGCGCTTCGATTGCAGATGCGCATCGATGCGGCGCGCCAGTTCCGGCGAATAGAAATACCCCATGGATGACGGCGTCGGCACAGGCAGGCGCACCACCATGCGCGCCATCTGGGCCCATTCCCGGACCTGGCCGATCTCGAACACGTCGCAATGCGGGGCAATGCCTTGCGCTTCCTCGGTCTCCTGGGGCGACCGGGACAAGGAGCACACGGTCACCGTGTGACCACTGGCCGTCAGGTGGCGAATCATGTTGAACGGCCGGATCTTGCCACCGCGCTTGGGCGGGTACGGAAATCGGTGGCAGATATACAGGATGTTCACGCCAGGTAACTCCTCAGTTCCGTTGCCACGTCGGCCGGATCGCGCCGGTCGAGATAGATCCGGCTCCAGATCTCGAGGTTCATCATGGCCAGCAAGGCGTCCGTGCCGTCGATCCGGTTGGCCGCATGGTCGGCCATCAGGCGATCGACCACCGGTTGCCGATACAGGCCACGGGATTCCACCACGTCGGCCGCCAGCAGCCGGCCGAGCAGCGGAGCCAGTTCCTTCTTGAGCCATGCACCCATGGGGGTGCCGAAGCCGCGCTTCTTGCGGTTCAGGATGTCGGCCGGCAGCAGGTCGGACAGGGACTCCTTCAACACGTGTTTCAGCCGGCCACCGCGCACCTTGATGGCACTGGGCATGGCCGCCGCCAGTTCGACCAGTTCATGATCGAGCAGCGGAACCCGGCATTCCAGCGAGACCGCCATGCTCATCTTGTCGGTCAGCATCAGCAGGTCGTCCGGCAACTGGGTCTGCGCGTCCACCGCGAACATGCGATTGAGCGCGTCCGCATCGTGCGCGTCGGCAAATGCCGCCTCCAGCGGATCCGCCTGCGCGGCTCCCGGCTGCAGCAGCAGCTCGGCCACGGTTTGGCGATCCAGCACCTGCAGGTAACTGCGATACCGGTCGTCGGCCGGCATCTCGGCCGAAGCCAGGAAACCCTTGGCCAGGCGCATGATGTTGAGCAGGCCCGAATGCCGGTCGGCCGGCAACCGGCCGGCAACGGCCGCGGCAGAACGGCGCAACCAGCCAGGCAGGCTGCGATACCGCTGCGCATAGTGTTCGCCGAGGTAACGCCGATAACCGCCGAACAGTTCGTCGCCACCGACACCGGACAGGATGACCTTCACATCCTGCCGTGCGAATTGCGACACCAGGTAGGTGGTGATGAACGCGGTGTCGGACACCGGTTCGTCCATGTGCCACAACAGCTAGGGCAGCAGGTCCACCACGTCGGGCTTGACGACGATCTCGCGGTGCTGGGTACGGAACAGCTCCGCGACCCGTTTCGCGTAGGGCAGTTCGTTGTACAGTGCCTCGGCTTCGCCGCCCGTGAATCCGATGGCATAGGTGCGGATGGGATGATCCGAGTGCCGGGCCATGAAGCCGACGACCGCACTCGAATCGACGCCCCCGGACAGGAAGGCACCAATGGGCACATCGCTGACCATCTGCATGTGCACCGAGGCCTCCAGCTGCGCGCGCACCTTGTCGATCCACTGCCGTTCGGTGTACTGGCTGTCGACATGGCCCGGCAGCCGCCAGTAGCGCCATTCGCGTACGTTGCCGTCCTCGACGGCCAGCAAGGTGGCTGGCGGCAACTTGCGCATGCCCTTGAAGATGCAGCCGGGCGCCGCGACATAACCCAGGTGCAGATAACTCGCCACGACGGACCGGTCGAGTTCGGCCCGCGCGCCGGGCAGCGTCAGCAAGGCCTTGGCCTCGGTGGCGAACGCCAGCCGTTGCCCATCCTGCATCACGTACAGCGGCTTGACACCGAGCCGGTCACGCCCGATCAGCAGCCGACGCCGACGCACGTCCCACAACGCGAAGTCGAACATGCCGTTGAGGCGGTTGACGAATGCATCGCCCTCCTCGGCATACAGGTGGATCAGCACCTCGCAGTCGGACCCGGTCTGGAACTGGTGGCCCTTGGCCTGGAGTTCGCTGCGCAACTCCCGGTAGTTGTAGATCTCGCCGTTGCAGACCAGCCACAGGGTCTTGTCGACATTGGACAGTGGCTGGTGACCACCGGCCAGGTCGATGATGGACAAGCGGCGCATCGCAATACCGCAGGCGCCGTCGATGAACTGCCCTTCGTCGTCGGGTCCGCGGTGCGTGGTGACATCGCCCATCGCACTGAGCGTGGCCGGCGCAACCGGCCGGCCGTCGAGTTGGATGATTCCGTGAATGCCGCACATGGTGTTGGCTCAGACCGGTACGGCGGCAGACGGGACGCTGCGGCCCAGCGCACGTTCGTAGACGCCCTTGTACCGCGCGACGCTGACCGCCCAGGTCCGCTCGACTTCGACGAAACGCCGGGCATTGGCCTGGATCGCCGGCCAGGCCGCCCGTTGGCCGAGCAGGGATTCGATCGCCTGCTCGAGCGCCGCGACATCGCCAGCCCGGAACAGGAACCCCGTTTCGCCGTCGCGGATCAGTTCCCGATGCCCGCCGACATCCGAGGCGACGAACATCCGGCCCTGGGCCATGGCTTCGAGGGGCTTGAGCGGCGTCACCAGCTCGGTCAGGCGGATCGGCAAACGGGGATAGGCCAGCACGTCGATGAGTTCGTAATACCGCTGGACCTGATCGTGGGGGACACGGCCGGTGAAGATCACCTGGTCCTGCATGCCCGCCTCGGCAACCTGCCGCTTGAGCTGGGCTTCCTGCGGTCCGCCGCCCACCAGCAGGATGCGCAACTCCGGATGCCGGGCACGCATGCGCCGGGCGGCTTCGATCAGCAGGTCCAGGCCTTCATAACCATAGAAGGAGCCGGCGAATCCCAGCACGGTCGCACCGTCGAGACCCAGCGTGCGGCGCAGTTCGGGATCGGGCTGGACGCCGAAACGAAACGTTTCGGCATTGACCGCATTGGGGATCACCGTGATGCGATCGGACCGGATGCCACGGCTGGCGATGTCGCCACGCAAACCCTCGCAGATGGTGGTGACCTGGTCCGCGCGGCGCAGCGCAAAACTCTCCAGCGCGCGCGACAGCTTGTAGCGCAGGCTGCCTTCCGTGGTGGTTCCATGGTCGACCGCGGCGTCTTCCCACGAGGCCCGCATTTCGTACACCACCGGCAGCCGCAACTGCCGGCCCACCCACAGGCTGGGCAAGGCGTTGAGTACTGGCGAATGGGCATGGATGAGATCGGGCTGCGTCAGCGCCACGACCTCGCGCAAGCGTTGCATCGTCAGGCGCATCTGCGACACCAGGCCCTCGTCTCCGGTGTTCGGCGTGCGGTGGAAGTCCAGTCCATCGACGGTTTCCGTGCCGGCCGTCGTCGGGCCCTGCTTGGGCGTCGTCAGGTGAATCGTCTCCCAACCCAGCGCATGTTGTTCGCGCAGGATGGCGACGGTGCGAAACGTATAACCACTGTGCAGCGGCAGCGAATGATCGAGTACGTGCAGGATACGCAAACTCATTGCGCGGCCACCAACAGGTCCCCGGCCACGGCAGTGCTGTCGGCGGCAGCCGGTTCATCCACCACCTGACGCAGAAAGGCCTCGAACATCAGCAAGGTCCAGATCGGCGCGCTGTAGTCGCGCGCGCCGGATTGGTGCGCCTGCACCAGGTGCTGCAGGTAGCCGGTGTCGAACCAGCCGGTGCTGCGCAGCCGATCGCCGAGGATGGCGTCCTGCACGCGCTGGCGCAGCGGCCCGCGAAACCAGCGCGCCAGCGGAACCGAGAAACCCATCTTCGGCCGGTACAACACGTCGTTGGGCAAATGCGGCTCCATCGACTTCTTGAACAGGTACTTCCCTTCCTGCCCGACGATCTTGTGGCTGGTGGGCAAGGTGGCCAGCCAGTCCACCAGTTCGTGGTCCATCAGTGGTTCGCGCACCTCCAGCGAATGCGCCATGCTGGCCCGGTCGACCTTGGTATTGATATCGCCCACCAGGTAGGTCTTGTAGTCGAGGTACTGGATCAGGGCCAGCGGATCGTCCGTCCCGGCCTTGGCGGCATGGCGATCGAAAACGGCGTGTGCCGTGTAGTCTCCGAGTTCGGCCTTGAACCGCGGGCTGAACAACTGTGCCCGCATCGGGTCGCGCAGGATGGACACCGAATGGAAATAGGCCTCGACCGATGTTCGTGCAATACCCTCGAACGTGGTCTTGGCGCGAAACACGCGCGGCGCCCAGTCGGCCTTCGGATACAGCCGACCGAGCGTGCCGAACACGGCCTTGCGCATGCCATACGGCATGGCCGCACGCATGCGCTCTTCCATCAGGTGCAGGCGGTAGCGCCGATATCCGCCCAGCGACTCATCCCCGCCATCGCCCGACAAGGCCACCGTCACGTGTTTGCGTGCCAGTTCGCAGACCCGGTAGGTCGGTATCGCCGAGCTGTCGGCATACGGCTCGTCATACAGCCGGGCCAAGGTGTCGATCAGGTCGAAGTCGTCGCTCTTGACGATCTCCAGCCGGTGGTCGGTCTTGTAGCGGTCGGCCACCATCTGGGCGAACGCCGACTCGTTGAACGCCGGATCGTCGAAACCGATCGAGCAGGTATTGACCGGGCCGGACGAGATGCCCGCCATCATCGCCACGACGGCGCTGCTGTCGACGCCGCCGGACAGGAACGCGCCCAAGGGCACCTCGGCGATCATGCGCAGCCGGACCGACTCGCGCAGCCGCTCGACCAGTTCAGCCTGCGCATCGGCCTGGGAGATCGGGTTGTCCAGCGTGAAACGAACGTCCCAGTATTCGACCGGCTCCCGCACCGGCCCACCCCGTCGAATGGACAGGCAATGCCCTGGCGACAACTTGCACGCCTGCTTGAAGATCGTGCGCGGCTCGGCCACATACCCCAAGGCGAAATATTCCTCGACCGCCAGCGGATCGATGTCACGCCGCAGTCCGCCGTGCGCCAGCACCGACTTGAGTTCCGAGCCGAACAGCAGCGTGCCGTCGTCGAGCAACGCGTAATACATGGGCTTGACGCCCAGCCGGTCGCGCGCCATGAAGAAGGTCTGCCGGTTGCGGTCCCACAAGGCAAACGCGAACATGCCGCGAAAACGCTTGACGCAGTCTTCTCCCCACGACTCCCAGGCGTGCACGATCACCTCGGTGTCGCTCTTGGTGTGGAACACATGGCCGAGCGCCTGCAGTTCGGGAATCAGCTGCTGGTAGTTGTAGATCTCGCCATTGAAGACGACCACGACGGAGCCGTCTTCGTTGAACAGGGGTTGTTGCCCGGTCGCGATGTCGATGATGGACAGGCGGCGGTGGCCCAGGCCGACACCCGGCTCGACATGCAGGCTGCCCTCGTCCGGCCCGCGATGCCATTGCGAGTCGTTCATGCGTTGCAAGGCTGCGCGGTCGATGTCACTTGCGCCGCGGGTGTCGAATATTCCGGTGATTCCGCACATGGGATGCCTTGTCCTGTCAGCGACTACGGATACGCTGCAGCTGCATGTCGTAGACGTATTGGTAATTCTTGACCATGGCCTGCATGCTGAACGATGACTCGACCCGTTGCCGACCCGCTGCGCCCATGACGCGCGCCCGATCGGGCGCCTGCGCAAGGTACAGGATTCTCTGCGCCATCGCCAGCGGATCGGCCGCCGCGACGATGTCGCCGGTCTGGCCCTTGACCACCAGGTCCGCATTGCCACCGACGTCGGTGGCGATCACCGGCAAGCCACTGGCCATCGCCTCCAGGATGGTATTGGAGATGCCTTCGGCCAGTGACGGCAGTGCGAATGCGTGCAGTCCGCGCATGATGGCCGCAACATCGCTGCGTTCGCCCGGCAACCAGGCCAGATCGGTCAGGCCCGCGGCATGCAGCACCGACATGACCTGTGCGCGCAGCGGCCCGTCCCCGATCATGACCAGGCGAAGCCGCTCGCGCAGCGACGGGGCCAGTTCGACGGCATGTACGAAGGCCTGCGCCAGCATCACCTGGTCCTTGACGGCCTGCATGCGCCCGACGGTGCCGACGATCCAGTGGCGGGCCGGGTCGAACGGACATCCGTCGATGGCCTGCGGAGCCGTTGGAGAGGGCCGGAACGTGCCGGTGTCGACGCCGTTGTAGACCTGCGTGATGCGCTCGGTCGGCACGCCGACCCGCTGTATCAGGTAGTCTGCAAGATCCCGCGAGAGTGCCAGGTAGTGGTGTACGCAGGGCTTGTAGAAGCGCCGCACGCGCTGGTAGGTCCGGTTGCTTCCGTCCAGGTCGCCGACGTCTCGACCATGCTCGCCATGGATACGCACAGGCACCCGTGCAGCCCAGGCCGGCAGCTGGCACTCCAGCGCAGCCAGGTTGCGGGTATGCACGATGTCCGGCTGCATCTGGCGAAACAGGCGGTACCAGCGCGGGTATTGCCACAGGCCCTGGCCTGCCGGCTTGTGCAGCGACACGAACTCCACATCGGGGCGACGGATGCGATGCCGGAACTCCGTCACCTCGGTCAATGCCACCACCGCATGGCGGTACCGGTCCTCGGGCATGTGGTTGATCAGGTTGACGATGCCGTTCTCCAACCCGCCGGTGTCGAACCGGTGCATCACATGCGCGACCAGCGGCCGCGGATCAGCGGCAGCCATTCCCAACCCGGCAGCGGCTCATCGTGCCGCAGTCAGCGGTGACGAGACGCGAAAGAACTGTCGTGCGCATGCGTGGCGTGGAGTTCGAACCTACAGGCGCCACAACTTGTAGCCGCATTCCTGAATGGCCTTGGCATCGAAGGCCGCCTTGACGTCGATGAAGGCCCCGCCCTTGACCAGCTTCTTGCCGATGTCTTCCATCGACAAGCCTGAAAACTCCTGGTGCGCCACAGCGGCGACGATACCGTCGGCGCGCGGCAGATCGTCCCACGCAACCAGCTGGACGCCGTATTCGTGCTGCGCTTCCTCCGCCTCGGCTTGCGGGTCGGTCACGTACACGTCCACGCCGTAACTCCGGAGCTCCTGGATGATGTCGATCACCTTGGAGTTGCGCAGGTCACCGCAGTTTTCCTTGAAGGTCAGCCCCATGACGATGACCTTGGCTCCCTTGACGTAACTGCCGCCGGCAATCATGTGCTTGATGGTCTGCTCGGCAATGAACTTGCCCATGCCGTCGTTGATCCGGCGCCCGGCCAGGATCACCTGCGGGTTGTACCCGAGCATCTCGGCCTTGTGCGTCAGGTAATACGGGTCCACGCCGATGCAGTGACCACCGACCAGGCCCGGCTTGAACCGCAGGAAGTTCCACTTGGTCCCGGCGGCCTCGAGAACTTCGGTGGTGTCGATGCCGAGCTTGTCGAAGATGATGGACAACTCGTTCATCAGCGCGATGTTCAGGTCGCGCTGGGTGTTCTCGATCACCTTGGCGGCTTCGGCCGCCTTGATGCTGGAGGCCCGGTGCACCCCTGGCACGATGATCTGCTCGTACAGCTTGGCCACCCGTTCCAGGGTTTCGGGCGTGTCGCCGGAGACGATCTTCAGGATCTTCGTCAGCGTGTGTTCCTTGTCGCCCGGATTGATGCGCTCCGGCGAATATCCGACGAAGAAGTCCTTCTTCCAGGTCATGCCGGACTCACGCTCGAGCACCGGAATACACACCTCCTCGGTCGCGCCGGGATAGACGGTCGATTCGTAGACGACCGTCACGCCCTTCTTCATGTGCCGTCCGACACTGGTGCTCGAACCGATCAGGGGCCGGAAATCGGGAATGTGGGCGCCATCGACCGGCGTCGGCACGGCCACGATGATGATGTCGGCCTCGGCGAGCATGGACGGATCGGACGTATACACCGCCTGCGTCGCCAGGGCCATGTCTTCATCCGCGAGTTCGCGCGAAGGATCGACGCCCCGCTGGCACGACTCCACCTTGGATTCGGCGATATCGAATCCGATGGTTCGCATGTGCTTGCCGAACTCCACGACCAAGGGAAGTCCGACGTACCCCAAACCGATCACTGCCGCCACTGTCATGATTCAAGCTCCTGAAATCTGTGCATTGCGCTACTTGCGACCACCGGCGGCCGCAGCCTCCAGCACCTCGTTGATCCGCCCATATTGGGACGCCACGAAAGTCGCAAGCGTCTCCCGCGCGTCCCCGCTGCCCTGGATCGGCGTATAGAAAACCAACACCGCCGAATCGTCCCCCCGGCCCAGCAACTGATAGGCGGCACTATAAACTTTCGCCAGGTAGTCGTTGCTGGTGAGGCGGCCATGGATCCAGTAGATCTGCCATGCCAGCAGCCGCTCCGGGGCTTCGGCAGGGGCCGCCCCCATCCGCCGCAGTTCGGCAAAACGCACGGACCGCACACCGTCGCCGAAATCGACGGAAGCGGCACCATGGTCCACCTGGCTCCAGGCCTTGTCGGTGGAGGTGACCAGCACATTGGTCGACGTCACCAGCTTGCGCTCGTAGTTCTGCGCGCGGTAATAGGCCTGATAGACGCCTACGGTTTTGTCGCCATCGACGTACAGGTGATTCGACTCCGCCGATGGGTTCAGGAAATGCGGCTTGAAGCCGATCGCTCCCGCATCGGCCGCTTGCCACGGCGGCAGGCTCGCTGCGGCCAGCACCAGTTGCGGCGTGCGATCTCCCGCCGCCCGCTCGAGCATGTTCTTGGCGAACATCGGCATGGCGGTAATCGCGGCGAACACCAGCGCAAAGAGCCAGAACGCGGCGGTCGACGGCGGCCCGCGGCTGGGGGTCGACGTGACCGGCGCGGAATCCGGCATTGCCATGTCCAGTTCCGGCTCCGACCAGCGCGCGCCGATCATGAACATCAGCAGAATCACCACCCCGAAGAAAACCCACCCATAGATCAGATGGTCGGCTCCGACGGCAATGGTGTTCCCCGACAAATGCCCCAGCATCACGATCATGTAGGCACGCAACCAGTTGGCAATGACGGGAACCAGAATCGCCACCAGCACGAACAACAGCCTGCGCCGCGTGGATTGGTAATTCAGGTAGGCGTACAAGGTGCCGACGGTCAGGGACGCGATCAGGTACCGGACGCCGCTGCAAGCCTCCACGACCGACCAGTTCCCGGTCGGAATCACGAAATTCAGGCCTTCCCGGTATACCGGGATACCGGACAGGCGCAATGCCAGGACGGTGAAGTCGGCCGTCCAGTCCATCAGCTGGGGCATGATGAACTCCCCGATGGGGACGGCAAAGAACATGAAGGCCAATGGAAAGGCAATGGCGGCGGCCACAGAAAACCCCAGGACGGCCGGAACCGAGGCAACCATCATGGCCACCATCGCGAGTTGCGTGACGGAATTGACGGCGACCAGATCGCCCAGCAACCACATCAGGGCAAGGGCAACGAACACGAACAGCAGCCAGGGACTGGGCGAAGGAGTCAAGCGCGCGACGAGTGCGCGGCGGCGCCACACCAGCCACAAGACGATCGGCAACACGACGAAACCATGGGTGAAGGTCTCCGACCGATACCAGATCGTGACCATCGCCAACGCAGTCTCCCGATAGACGGCCAGGATGACGACGAGCAACAACACGAGCGCCAGCAAGGCGCCGCGCCAGGTCGACGCGGTCGGTTGCGTTGTGGTCGTGGTGTTCATCGGGATTGATTCATCGCTGGACGCGCGACGCGGATATGCATGCTCGCATCGTCGGGTGGCGCGGAAGTCGGGGCCATGGGTGTTGTCTACCCCAGACTGCGCACGATGAACGGTCCCAGCCAGTTGGCAAGGCCGATCGGCATGCGCCGCCACGTGGCAATCAGCAGCTTGTATTTGGCGTTCGACGGGTTGTTCTGCGGAATCGCATCACGCTGGTACAGGCAATACTGGTAGTGCAGCGGCCGCGGTTCGAAGCCCCAGTTCTTCTTGAACGCATACGAGCCCGTGCCCTGCTTGCTGCGGCCGTAATCGAACACCTTGATGCCACGGGCACAGGCACGTCGCATCAGTTCCCAGTACTTGAAGTCGTTGGCGGCCAGATCGCGTGCCGAGGTGTCGTCCCCCGCGTAATACGGAAGCACCTCGTCGCGAAAGTAGAAACTCAGCACGCTGCTGAGCGGGCGTCCATCCGGCGAGCGCACGGTCAGCACCTCGCAATCCGGGCCGAATACCTGCTGCAGCGTCCGGAAGTAGGACTTCGGCAGAGCGGGTGTTCCGTGTCGGTGGACGTTGTCAGCGTACAACGCGAAAAAAGCGTCCACGGTGTCGTCGATCGCGCTGGTGAGTCCGTTCTTGATACCTTTGCGAACCATGGCCCGCTGCTTGCGCGGGATCGCCAGCATGTTGGCCTCCTCCTGCGGCAGCAAGTCCTTGCGAAAGGTCACGTACAAGTCCTGCGTCGGCCAGTCCGCGTGTCGGCGGTCCATGTTGCGCAACTCGAGGTGTTGTACGCGCAAGCGCTTGGCCAGTTCCTGGGCGTGTGACTCCAACGCATCCGCCGCCTCGACGCCATCCGCTGCAACGCCACCGTATACGGCAAACGGCAGGCCCACCAGCGCGTTGCCGAACAGACGGCTGTTGACATGGGCCAGCGGCAATACCCCCTTGATGGTCTCGCCTTCCCGTGCAAACAGGAAATAGGTATCGTGCCGGAACACCTGCGCAATCACCTGTTGCCAGCCGGACCGATGGAAGAAGGTCGCCTGCGGGCATGTCTGGACAAACCTGTCCCACAGCCGCGCGTTCGCTGCGTCCCCCGGCATCAATCGCTGGACGTCCATCACCGCTGACTCACGCAACGACCGTTGCGGCGGCTGGCTCGGGCGTGCGCGTGCTCCGGGACAGAAAGATCTCGTCCATGCGTCCCCAGGCGAAATCCTCCAGCAACCGGCCCAGACGTGTTTCCATGCGATGGATGTTGACGTAATGCCGGAACCGCGTCTTTGCACCGATGCCGGCGATCCGCGGCTGATCCACGTCGATCTCCCACGGATGGAAATAGAACACGCCGGCTTGCGCATCGTCGCGGTTGACGCGGGCAAGCATCCAGCGCGACAGGGGATACGGCAACAAGCGGAAATAACCGCCACCGCTGGACGGCAGGTTTCGGTTGAGCATGCGCAACGTCGTGATCGGCACCTCCAGCAGGCCCGGCCGGACCTCGTGGGCGAAACGCGGAGAGTCCGGCATGCCATAGTGATCGTGGCGGATCGGGTAGATGCTGGAGCTGTAGCGGTAACCCGCGCGCAGCAGGCAGTCGAACGCCCACAGATTGCCTTCGCCGATGGAAAAACTGGGCGCCCGGTAACCACGCACCTCCACGCCGCACAGGTCTTCCAGCAACGCCTTGGATCGGGTGATGTCCTGCATGAACGCCGCTTCGGTCAGGTCGCTGGCCCGCTCGTGGCCATAACCGTGGCTGGCGAGTTCGTGCCCATGCTCGACGATGCTGCGAATCAGATGCGGATAGCGCTCGGCAATCCAGCCCAAGGTGAAGAACGTGGCCCTTGTCTGCCGTTCAGCCAGCATGTCCAGGATGTGGCCGACGTTGCGTTCGACGCGGCATTCGCAGCTGTCCCAGGTCGACCGATCGATGTGGGGCGCGAAGGCAGAGACCTGAAAGTAGTCCTCGACGTCGATCGTCAGTGCATTGGTGATGGACGGGGCCATGATGCTCGCACCCTCAGCGCCGCACCGCGGCGACCATCTTCTGCAGCATCGACAGGATTTCCACGTTGACGCGCTCCAGGCGCAACAGGCTGCGCTCGAGCCGTTGCAAGCGGTCTCCATGGTGCTCGGCCGTCAATGTCGACAGCTGACCGGACAGGCTGTCGGCGAAAGGCGCAACACCTTGCTGGAGCTTGACCAGATCGATATCCACCAATTCGTCCGCAACGCCAATGTGCGAATGGGACTCGAGCGGTGCCCGGTTCGAAACCATGCGTCCCGCACCCGCCCCACCTTCGTCGCGCAGTTCGCTGACTACTTCTTCCACATCATCCAACTGCAGCCGCTCCTTGTCACCCAGGAAACCCAGCAGCAACAGGCGGTCGCAGACCGAGTTGATGCGACGTGGGATTCCGCCCGTGGCCTTGTAGATCGCCTCGAACACGCCTTCGCCGAACTCGGGCTTGCCGGTGCCACCGGCACATTTGAG
>JBFIDI010000090.1:0-14493 GCA_041581405.1 Burkholderiaceae bacterium | reverse complement strand
GCCGGTGGAGCTGCTGACGTTGCGCAGCGCCAGCACGCCGGCGCCGGCGGCATTGGCGCCATCGAGCCAGGTCTGGGTGCCGGCCAGGAAGGCCAGTTCGGCGCCGGCCGCGATGCTGAAGTCGCCGTCGCTGGTTCCCGCGTCGCCACCGGCACCGGCAAACGCCAGCGTACCGGTCGACACCTGCACCAGGCCGCTGTTGTCGAGCACGGTGTCCTGCATGTCGAACTGTCCGGTGCCGACGCTTCTGCGCAACGTGCCGCTGTTGTCGAAGCGCAATGCTCCCGTCACTCCGGTGTAGTGGCCCCAGGCGGTGTTGCCGCGCAGGTCGACCAGGCCGGAGTTGGTCAGCGTGGCTGCGCCGTCGATCTCGACCCGGTCGCCGGTGCTGGCATCGACCAGGCTGCCCTGGTTGTCGATCGTGCGTTCGCCCAGGTACTTGCGGCTATTGCCGGAGATCGTCAGGTCGGCGCCCGCGGCCACCGTCGTCGTGCCGCCGCCGCTCATCGTGCCGCCGGTCCATTGGCTGCCGGTGCCGGTGAGGGTCACCCTGCCAGCACCGGCGAGCGTGCCGCCATTGCCGAGCAGGATCTTCTGCAGGCTCAGCGCGTCGTGGACCAGCAGCGTCCCGCTGCCTTGCACCGCCAGCGTGCCGAGCACCGAGGCCGTCGCGCCGGTGTTCCACGCATGGTCGCCGCCTTCCAGTGCCAGTTCGGCCCCGGCGGCGATGGATGCCGCGCCCGTTGACGTGCCGCCGCGCACCAGCACCAGCCGCCCGCCCTGTACCTCCAGAGAGCCGGTGTTGTTGAACGTGAGCTGCAACGTGCTGGTGCTGGTGCCGAGCTTGCGGTAGGTGCCGGCGTTGTTGAACACCAGCGCGGGCCCGCTGTCCCAGTCGCGCATGATGGTGTCGAAGGCATTGTTGTCGATCCACGTACCAGTGTTGTTGATCGTCGACGGGCCGGTGTAGAAGTCGTTGTTGTTGGCGGCGGTGGCGCCGCTCCAGGTCGTCGTGCCGTGGGTGTTGACGACGCGCCCGCCGCGGATCGCCTTGTCGCCGGCACCGGTGATGGCCAGGTCTCCGAGGAAGTCGATACTTCCGCTGCCTTCCAGGTTGCCGTCGCTCCAGGTCGCCGCGCCGCTGATGATGACGGCGCCGCTGCCTTCCAGGTGGGCGTAGCGGCCGGACTGGCTGTACGTGGCCGCCCGCAGCGTGCCATCGGCGAACAGCGTGCCACCGGTCAGTGCGAATTCGCCGGCGAACGTGGTCTCGCCGGTATGCACGACGCTGGTGCTGGTGTCGAATGTGCCCGAGACCTCGAAGCGTCCGGTCCCCGTGATGGTGGTGCCGTCGAGCGCGAAGTCGCCTCCGTCCAGCTGCAAGGTCGCGCCCGGATCGATGTCCAGCGAGCCGGTGCTCCCGGCCGAGCCGCCGCGCGCCAGGCTGAGCACGCCGGCCTGTACGTCGACCAGGCCGGTGTTGTGGAAGGTGACCTGCAGCGTGCTGGTGCTGGCGCCGAGCTTGCGGTAGGTGCCGGCGTTGTTGAACACCAGTGCCGGCCCGTTGTCCCAGTCGCGCACGATGGTGTTGAAGGCGTTGTTGTCGATCCAGGTCCCAAGGTTGTTGATCGTCGACGGGCCGGTGTAGAAGTCGTTCGTGTTGGCGGCGGTGGCGCCGCTCCAGGTCGTCGTGCCGTGGGTGTTGACGACACGCCCGCCGCGGATCGCCTTGTCGCCGGCACCGGTGATCGCCAGGTCGCCGAGGAAGTCGATACTTCCGCTGCCCTCCAGGTTGCCGTCGCTCCAGGTCGCCGCGCCGCTGATGGTGACGGCGCCGCTGCCGGCGAGGAAGGCATAAGCGTTTGACTGCGTGTAACGCGCCGCGTTGAACCTGCCGTCGGCGAACAAGGTGCCACCGGTCAGCGCGAGTTCGCCGGCGAATGTCGTCTCGCCGGTATGGACGACGCTGGTGGTGGTGTTGAAGCTGCCGGACACCTCGAGCCGACCGGTCCCGGTGATGACGGTGTCGTCGAGCGCGAAGTCGCCGTTCTGCAGCCGCAAGGTCGCGCCCGGATCGATGTCCAGCGAGCCGGTGCTCCCGGCCGAGCCGCCGCGCGCCAGGCCGAGCACGCCGGCCTGTACGTCGACCAGGCCGGTGTTGTGGAACGTGACCTGCAACGTGCTGGTGCTGGTGCCGAGCTTGCGGTAGCTGCCGGCGTTGTTGAACACCAGCGCCGGCCCGTTGTCCCAGTCGCGCACGATGGTGTCGAAGGCGTTGTTGTCGATCCAGGTCCCAAGGTTGTTGATCGTCGAGGGGCCGGTATAGAAGTCGTTGGTGTTGGCGGCGGTGGCGCCGCTCCAGGTCGTCGTGCCATGGGTGTTGACGACACGCCCGCCGCGGATCGCCTTGTCGCCGGCGCCGGTGATCGCCAGGTCGCCGAGGAAGTCGATGCTGCCGCTGCCTTCCAGGTTGCCGTCGCTCCAGGTCGCCGCGCCGCCGATGATGACGACGCCGCTGCCGTCGAGGTGGCTGTCGGCGTCCGACTGCGTGTAACGCGCCGCGCTGAACCTGCCGTCGGCGAACAAGGTGCCACCGGTCAGCGCGAGTTCGCCGGCAAACGTGGTCTCGCCGGTATGCACGACGCTGGTGCTGGTGTAGTAGGTTCCGGACACCTCGAAGCGTCCGGTCCCCGTGATGGTGGTGCCGTCGAGCGCGAAGTCACCACCCTGCAACCGCAGGGTCGCACCGGCGTCGATGTTCAGCACGCCGGTCGTGCCGGCCGCGCCGCCGCTGCCCAGGCGCAAGGCGCCGCCCTGCACGTCGAGTGTGCCCCGGTTGTCGAACTGCATCTCCACCGTGCTGGTGCTGCTGCCGCGCTTGATGTAGCTGCCGTCGTTGTTGAACACTGCCGGCGCACCCGCATACCAGTCGCGCACGATGGTGTCGAAGGCGTTGTCGTCGATCCAGGTGCCGGCGTTGTTGATGGTGGCCGGGCCGGTGTAGAAGTCGTTGGTGTTGCTCGCGGTGGCGCCGCGCCAGGTCGTCGTGCCCAGCGTGTCGACGATGCGCCCGCCCAGCAGGTATTTGTTCTGCGGGCCGTCGATGGCCAGGTCGCCGAGGAAGGACACCCTGCCGCTGCCGTTGATGACGCCGCCGGTCCATTGCGACGCGGTCGCCACCTGCACGTTCCCCGTGCCGGTCAGCGTTCCGCCGGCCAGCTGCAGGCGATCGACGTCGAGCCCGGCGTCGGCAGTGAAGGTGCCGCCGAAAAGCTGGAGGCCGCCCGATACGATGCTGTCGCCCCGCAGCGTGACGCTGCCGCCGTCGATGCGCAGGCCGGCGCGCAGCAGCGCCTCGCCGTCGACCGCCAGGCTGCCGCCGCCCAACACCACGCTGGTGTCGCTGGTCAGGGTTGCGACGCTCCAGTTGCCGTTGCGCACCGTGATCGACCCGCCGGCGGGCAGGCCGACGTAGACGTCGTCGTCGGCACCGGGAACGACACCGGTGCTCCAGTTCGCGGCCACGTCCCAGAAACCGCCGGACGGACCGATCCATTCGGTGGAATAGGTCTGCAGCGTGAATCCGATGACGGTGGCTGCGGCGCCGAGCGGGTTGCCGGCGCGATCGGTCAGCGCGGGGGCGTCGAGGCGCAGCTCGTAGGCTCCGATCAGCGCCAGCGGCCCATAGGTGAGCTGCACCTCGCGTCCGAGCTGGCGGAACTGGATGTTCTCCGGTGGCACGTCCTGTCCGTCGGGTCCGACCAGCCGTATCGTGCCGGCGTGCACGGTACTTTGCGCCAGCGCCTCGGAAAACACCAGGTTGATCGTGCGCAGGCTGCGGCTGCGCGTCGCGCCCTCGGTGACGCTGCTGAGCACCAGCGTCGGCGCCTGCGTGTCGGGCACCAGCGTGATGGTGTAGGGCGGCGTCGTGCCGCTGTTGCCGCCGGTGTCGGTCGCCCGCAGCTGCAGCGTCACGGTGGACGCGCCGCCATTGGCCGCCAGCGTCGGCAGCGTGGCGGCGAGCTCGAACGGGAATCCGGTGTCGTTGTGCACCACCTGGCCGTCGAGCAGCAACTCGACGTTGCGCACCTGCACGTCGTCCGAGACCACCGGCCGCATCGTGATCGTTTCGCCTTCGAGCACCTGGATGCCGTCGGTGGCGGGGTCGATGTCCAGCGACAGCGGATCGAAGCCTATCGTCGGCGCCACGCCGAGGTTGTCGGCCGCCAGGTAGTTGACCACCTGCAGGCCGGCGCTGCCGGCGGCGACGAAGGCGATGCCGGCGCTGATCGCGATCGCCCGGGGCGCCTGCGGCAACACGAACCGGGTCTGCCGGTTTCCGGTATTGCCGGTGTCGGCGAGGCTGGAGATATCGATCGCGTTGACGCGGCCGCCCGCGGCGATGATCTGCCCGCCCGAGACCAGCAGGCCGGAGCCGGTGGCGGCCAGGGCGCCGCTGGTGATGGTCAGGTCGTCGACCCCGCTGATCAGGCGCAGGTCGTCCGGGTCGCGGATGTCGACCGTCACGAAACCCTGCCGGTTCTGCGAGCCCATGCCCACCGTGGCCAGGCCGCCGCCGACGGACAGGGACGCCGCCGAGGCGCCGATCGACAAGGTCCCGCGGGCCAGCATCTGGCCGCTGTCGATCTGCCAGCTGCGCAAGGTCTGCCGGCCGTCGATCGCATACAGCATCTGCCCGTCGCGGGCCAGCGACTTGATCGGCGACGGGCTCAGGGTCTCGCCCAGCCGCTCGCCGGTGAGCAGGTCGTAGGCGCGCAGCACGCTGCCCATGGCGACATAGGCCGTGCCTTCGAACACCTCGACCTGGCTGGCGTTGATGGCGACCGTGTGCAGCAGGCGCGGCGCGGCGGGGTTCGACACGTCGACGACATGCAGGCCGCCGGTGCCGGCGGCGACCGCGACCAGGTTCAACTGTGCATCCGCCTCTATATCGATGGCATGGCCGGGCAAAGCCAATTCCGAAAGCAGAATCGGGTTGCGGAATTGCGCGACATCCACGATGGCGAGTCCGCGTTCACCGTTGGCCACGAAGGCGGTCTGCGCTGCAGTGGTCCGGTTTGATCCGACGAGGACAATGGCCGACGCCGTACCGCCCAGCGGCAAGGTGGCGACAACACCACTGGGCAGGCTACGCCCGCCGAGCGGATCCGTTCCATTCAGGATCTCTGCGCCGTCCGACACACCATCGCCGTCGGTGTCGGCCAGCGTTGCGGATGTGCCAAAGACCCGTTCCGTGATGCCGTCAGCACCGTCCGCGTCGATGTCGATCGGATGGGGCATCGGCAAGCGAACGATGGGGAGTGACTCGGAGCGAGGGTTGCCTGAGCGCACGGCAACAGTGGCGCTTTCGCCGGTGATCGGGTCGTAGATGTCGATGCCGATCGTGCGCCGCTGCGGCGCGAGGATGTCCGTTGAGCCAGCGCTGGTACCGCGAACCGCGAGTCCTCCCATGTCGATGGCGAATACGGTCATTGGTGCCGGCCTCGCCAGTGGCAACAGGTAGCTGTTGAGTTCGCGCAAGTCACTGCTCAGCGAGTCCTGGGTCGCGGTAAATGTGGCGTCGTATGAGAAACGCCCCTGGTCAAGCAGAGACGGAAGCGTATCGATGAGCCTGTTGGCTGCGTCGCTTTGGCGCTGCAGGTTTCCCGGCACCTGTGTTCCGGCTTCGATGGCTTGTGTTGCGTCGATGAAGTCCTTGGCTCCGAACAGCAGGTCGCGCAATTGATTGGCCTTGGTTGCCAGTTGATCGATGGAGTTCGTGATGGAGTCCACAATCCGGTCAACCTGAGCCTGCTTGGCTACCACGCGCGGATCCGAGGCGTCGGTCCCGTAGAACTGGGACCACACGTCCGACATCTTGTTCTTGATGTTGACGATGGAGTCACCAAACTGCTGCAGGCCCTGGTACACGCCGATGCCACCGAGCACCGCTTGCGCGCCATCGAATACCTGTGTTCCGAACACACCGGCGGGTCCGGCGGCGGCAAATCCGGTGGATGAGACGGCCAGCATGGCTTCGGTCATGAACAGGGCTTGATCCTGCAACGAGGCGTCTCCGGGGCGGATATATTCGGCCAATGCGTCGAGTCCCAGTTCGACGGTGCCGACGATCGCGTCGATGACGGCACCGACGACCGGAGCCGCTTCAAACGGAATGAATGCATCGGCCAGCTTGATGACTTCAGATGCAATATTGAGGGTCGCGGCCAGGCCGTAGCGCACAGTGTCGAAGGCTGCACTCCACACCTCGCCACTGGTTGCCACTTCGAAAACGGCCAGTCCAAAGCGCACGACACTCGCCAGGAATCCGTGCCAGCCGGGTTTGGTGATGCCTTGCCCCGGATCCGTGGTCACCGTCGCGCCGTCGTCCGAAACCGTACCCGTGCCTTCGATCACCATCTTGCCGCTGGCATGGTCGAACGAATAGAAGTTCAGCTGCTCTCCAGGAGCCGCAGCATAGACATTGGGTACTGTGAGCTGCAGCGGCGTCGTGAACGCCGCCACGCCCGGCGCCTGGATCGTGAACGTCAGCGGCACGTCGCGCGTGCCTTCGGGCAACATGGCCAGGATCATCTCGGGCGGCACGGTCGCGATGCCAATCTGCGCGTTGGCCACCGGTTGGCCGTATTCGTCCACCATCGCGCCGGCGGGAACCGTCAGTCGCACCTGCTGGCGCTGCTCGGGCGTGAGGTCGGGCGCGGATGCGGTCGGCGGCACGACCTGGGTCGGCCCGACTGGGTCGACGCTTTGCAACGTCGACGCGGCGACCCGTGGCAGGTAGACCTCGACCCGGTCCTCGTTCGCGCGTTGCTCGTCGGCGCTGCCCATCGAGCCCATCACGGTGTTGACCTGCCCGGCTTCGAGTGCCAGGTCCATCACCATTTCGGGGAAGAACACGCCGGTGGGTGGGTTGGTCGCGGTACGTCCGTCGATGGCCAGCTTGACTTTGCCGGCCGGGGCGTCGGTCAGCTCGAAACGGCCCTGGGCATCGGTGAAGACGGCGCGGTCTTCCTGGCCCAGGATCCAGACCCGGGCGTTGGCGATCGGCAGCAGCAACACGTCGTCGCCGGTGTGGATGATGCCGTCCGGCCCGCGGCCGATGTCGTCGAAGGTCATCGGCTGCAGGTCCGGGCCCGGGTCGACGACGGTGCCGACCAGGCTGGTGCGCATGACCTGGGCCTGGCCTTGCGCGTCGATCACGGTGGTGGTGGTGCCGGGATCGCTGGCGACGGTGGTGAACCGCAGCGTGAACACGCCGCCGGGCTGGCCGTCGCCATCGGCGTCCAGCAGCGCACCGTCGGCCGCCGCGCGCACCCGCGCGCCGTCGACATGTACCGTGATGCTGGCGCCGCCCGGCATGGGCGCTGCCAGGAACAGCCACGCGAAGCTGCCGTCTTGTGCCGGCACGATGGTGGCCGCGAGTTTCTGTCCGTCGGCACCCAGCGCGTAGAAGCTGTCCGCGGTCAAGCTGCTGGTGTCGACCGCGCGCGAGAAGAACACCTGCGGGCGCTGCGTCACGCCGACGCCGGTGGCCGATGCGGCCGGGCTGGCGCGGGTGATGGTCAGCGCGGGCAGGCTGGCCAGCGTCACGGTGCGGGTCAGGGCATGGGTGTTGCCCGCCGCGTCGCGTGCGTCGATGCGCAACACGTGTTCGCCGGCCGGCAGGTTGCCCAGCGCCAGCGGCGCGTCGAACGCACCGGTCTGCGGCTGGAACGGCAGCACCTGCTCGGGGTTGTCGCCGAGCCGGTAACGCAGGCTGGTGATGGGCGAACCGGTGCCGTCGACACTGCCGGCCAGCCGGGTGCCCGCGTCGATGACGGCGCCATCGGCCAGCTGCGGCAGCTCGATGGTCGGCGCGCGGGTGTCGAGCACGAAGCTGCGCGTGACGCCGGCACCCAGGTTGCCCGCGGCGTCCTGCGTCGACAACTGCAGCGTGTGCAATCCGTCGGCGGATCCGTCGGTGGCCAGGGTGGTCGTGAACTGGAAGCTGCCGTCGGCGCCGAGCGCCAGTTCCTGGGGCGCGGCGCCGTCGACGCTGATGCGCGCCCAGGCCACGCCCGACAGGTTGTCCAGCACCTGGCCGGTCAGGGTCACGTTGCCACGGCTGGCCGCCGGTGTGTCGGCCAGCACGACGACCGGTGCCTGGCTGTCTTGTGCCTGCAGGAAACGCGCGAGCACGACCTGTGCGACCTGGGCGCCCAGCTGCTGGCCCGCCAGGTTGGAGAATGCGTAGTGGATGCCGCCGTAGATGCGGCTGTCGCCGGCTTCGCGCGCCGCTTGCGAAAAGCTGGTGTACGAACGCGTCACGCCGGGCAGGGTGGGGCTGGTGGTGGAAAACGCCGTGTCGTCGCCGAAGGTCGCCGCCAGCACCGTGGCCGCCGCCATGCTGAAGGTCGAATGGCCGGACACGTATTCCGGGTGCGACGGCGACAGCAGCAAGGGTCGCCAGGCCGCATCGCGCGTGGTGCCGGCGTTGTCGTCGAGATCGGCGCCCTGGATGGCGGTTTCCGGGCGCCACAGGCCATAGCTGTATTTGGCGTCCCAGCAGGCGATGGCGGCGTCGGCGAGCGCGACGTTCAGTTGCGCGAACAGGCGGGCGTTGGCCGACAGGCTGTTGCCCTGTGCCTGCGCCACGTCGATCGCGATCGCGTTCCAGTGCCCGGGCGGCGTGTAGCTGCCCTTGCCGTCGGCCCAGAACAGGGCCTGCTCGGTCTGGTCGGCGCTGCGTTCGGTGCTGGTGGCGCTGCCCAGCTGCTTGACCTGTTCCACCGCCTGCGCGTAGGCCGCCGTGTCCAGCGCCGGCGGGGGCCCCGGACGCAAGTCGTGCGGGGTGGCCAGCGCGAAGGGTTGCACCGAGCGCCAGTGCGGCTGGTCGGCGACCTCGTACATCGGCCCGGTCGGGCGCCACTGGCCGGGCGCGGTGCTGCCGGTGTAGGTCTGCGGCAGCTGCGCGCCGTCGTTGGCGCGTAATGCCCATACCGCGTCGGCGATGGCCAGGCCCAGCGCGATGCCGGTGTCCTTGGCGGCGCCATCGGCGACGGCATCCAGGCTGGCCGCCAGTTCGGCATCGAACACCGCCTGCCGGGCGGGGTAGGCCAGGCTCAGGATGCGGTGGGCCGCCACGGCGGCGGCGGCCGGTGCCGACGCCGGCCCACCGACCGTACGCGCGACCAGGTAGGCGGGCGCGCCGTCGATCGCGGCCAGCGCGTCGAACTGCGCCAGGCCGACCATGGCCAGCAGCCGGGTCGCGACCGGCGGGTCGCTGGCGTGTTGCTGCACCGCCTGCAGCGCGATCCGGTTCCACTGCAACACGGCGTCGCTCTGCGCCTGCGCCTCGCGGGTCAGCGTGCGGGTCACGACGGTGTCATTGCCCGCCGGGTCGGCCAGCCGCAGGGCCAGCGTGTTGTCGCCTTCCTGCAGCCGCACGCCGGCCAGCTGGAACAAGCCGTTGGCGCCCACCAGCGTCGACAGGCCCTGCGCCGCCAGCGTGACGGTGGCGCCGGCACTGCCGTGGCCGCTCAGTTGCACGATGGCCGCGGCGGTGCGCGTGTCGGAGCCGGGCAGCGCGTCGGCGCCGGCAATCGCAAAACCGGCCGCCGGCGCCTGCGTGTCGAGCACGAAGCCGACGTCGACCGCCTGCGAGCGGTTGCCGTGCGCGTCCTGCGCGACCAGCCGCACCGTGTGGGCGCCGTCGGCCAGCGTGCCGCCGGCCAGCGTGTCGAGTGTGGCGCGGTCCAGCAGCAACGCACCACCAGCCAGCAAGGCGTGGGACACGTCGAGCAGCGGAGCGTCCGGTTGTGCCGGGTCGATCGCCGCCCACAGTTGCGTGACGCCGCCGTTGTCGCTGACCTGCCCGGTGATCGACGGGTCGTTCGTCAGGCCGTCGCTGGCCGATACGCCGCTGTCGTGCGCCAGCCGGGCCGACAGCACGGGCGCCACCGTGTCCACCGGGCCGCTCGACAGTGCGCCCAGCGTACCCGGGTCGACCAGTGCGCCGCCGACGCGTACCAGGGCCGGGAATGCCGGCGCGACGATGCGGGTGGTGCCAAGGAGCTGGCCGCCGACCAGCAGTTCCTGCACGCGCTGCGTCGCCGTGCCCAGCGGCGTGTCGTCGCCGTCCAGCCAGCTGCCGTTGACCGGATCGACGCCGACGAGGATCAGGCTGTCGTGGATGTCGCCGCCGATGCGCACCCGCGCCAGCGTGCCGGGCCGGAACGTGTCGGCGTCGCCCGCGGTGCCGCCGATGGCCGCGTCATCGCCCAGGTCGGCGCCGACGAGCAGCGTCAGGCCGGTTGCGGCGCCGCCGACCAGCAGCATCTGCAAGCCGGCCACGCTGACCTGGCCGGACGCGTCGGCCGCGGTCTGCAGCACGGCGAGTGTGCCGTCGACGTTCAGACGCCAGTCGGCGCCGGTGTGCTGGGCCGTGATGCGGTTGGCTCGGCCCTCGACGCTCCAGTGGCCCTGGCCGATGCCGCCGCCGGCCTGCACCAGGCCCAGCATGTAGCCGGCATGGCCGACGCCGTTGACATGCAGGTCGAACTGCAGGTCGCCGTCGCTGTGCAGGCTGCGCAACTGGGCCACGTCGACCCGCGATGCGCCGGCCGCGCTGCTGTGCCAGTGGTCCAGCTGCAGCGCCACGCTGGCGCCGCCTGCCAGCAGCTGGCTGTCGTGTACGGCGCCCAGGCTGAGTTGTGCCTGGCCGGTGCCGCCGATCTGCACGCTGGCGCCGTGCAAGGCGCCGAGCACCAGGCTGCCGACGCCGGCATCGAACAGCGCCGCTCCCGCCAGGTCGGCCTGGCCCAGTGCGGCCGCGCCGAGTTCCGATGTGGTGTGGATGGCATGGATCTCGATCCGGCCGTCGCCGCCGCTGGTGGTCAACGACACGCGGGTGTCACGGGTGCTGCCGTCGATCAGCAGGTGCAGCTGGCCGTCGGACACGTGCCAGCCGGCGCTGCCGGGACCGGAGACCTGTATCTCGGCCACCGTACCGTCGGCGTCTTCGTGGATGCCGGTGGTGGAGATGGCCGCCACGCCGCCGCTGCCGTTGGCATGCCAGCGGATCGTGACCGGCGCGGTGCCGTCGGCGTCGATGTGTCGTTGCTCGGCGGGGGTGGTCGACGGCTCGGGCACGGCGACCGCCGGCGCCAGGTCGGCCGACAGCAGGACCCGTGGCTCGAAGCTCTCGAAGTGCATACGCGCGCGTGGCGCCCTGCGGCGCGCGGGTCGGGGCCAGGCCCATGCACGGGCCCGCCACCAGGCGCGCATCCAGGCACCCAGGCGTGCGACGAGCTGCAGCAACAGGCGGCTGGGGCGGGGGGGTCGGCGGCGTGCCGTCGCGCGATGGACCATGTGTTCTCCTTCGCCCCGTGTACGCGCGCGGGGACGGGAACCTGATCGGGCGCGGTTCAGTCGGGTCGGGGCTGTCGCGTGCGATGCAGGTCGGGTTGAAGCCGACGCGCCGCTGCGGCGCAGCGACGCAGTGCGACGCCTGGGATCAGGACGGCGGCGAGGCGCTGCGCCGGCGCCACGCGGCAACCAGCGCGATGCCCGACAGCATCAGTGCGGCCACCGAGGGTTCGGGAATCGGCGCCAGGGTCGCGCTGCCGCTGGCGATCACGTTGAAGCCGTCGTCGAACACGTCGTACGGATGCTGGTCGGGCAGGGTGCCGATGCGCACGAAGTCGAGGTCGAACTGCGTGCTGTACGAGGACGCCAGTGCGCCCGTCGCGGTCAGTTCGACCAGTCCGTCGGCGGCCAGCCCGGCATCGGGCGGGACGATGTAGGTGCTGAACACCGCGTCCACGGAGCCCAGTTGCAGGTCGGCGAAGCGGGTGTGGTCGAAGATCAGCGTGATTCCATGGAAGGGATCGAGTGCGCCGCTGAAGGTATAGCTGTGGCGCCAGGCGTCCTGGCCGGCGACGGTATCGGGGAGGTCGGTGCGGGTGAAGGTCAGGCTGGTCGCGGCGTGGGCCGCGCCCGCTGCGCAGTAGGCCAGCAAGACGGCGGCCAGGCGCGTCCCCCATTGATGCATTGTGTTCTCCCTGCCCTTGTGTATTGCGTGCGTCCGGCCGCCTCGACCATGCCCGGGGGTGTTCCGGGAAGCGAGGCCCGACAGGCGGCAACGCAAAAATCTTAGCGGTCCGGGCGCCGCATGGGAAGACCACACGTCCCCCCGATTCGGGGGGGTGACGGCGGGCGCGGGTCTCGGCGCACCGATGCGTGCGCGGCACGGATCGCCGCTGGGGGTGTCGGCCGCATGGCCGGGTGCGACGCCGACGGCGGCACCGCCACGGGCCGCGGTTGCTCAGACCCGCTCGAACACCACCGCGATGCCTTGCCCCACGCCGATGCACATCGTGCACAGGGCGTAACGACCGCCGCTCTTGTGCAACTGGTTCACCGCCGTCGTGGCCAGGCGCGCACCGCTGGCACCCAGCGGATGCCCGAGCGCGATGGCGCCGCCGTTGGGGTTGACGCGGGGGTCGTCGTCCTGCAGGCCGAGATCGCGCAGCACCGCCAGGCCCTGGGCGGCGAAGGCCTCGTTGAGTTCGATCACGTCCATCTGCGCCAGTGTCAGGCCCGTCAGTGCGAGCACCTTCTGCGTGGCCGGCGCCGGGCCGATGCCCATGATGCGCGGCGGCACGCCGGCCGTGGCCATGCCGACCACGCGGGCGCGCGGCGTCAGGCCGTGTTTCGCGGCGCTGGTTTCGTCGGCCAGCAGCAGCGCGCAGGCACCGTCGTTGACGCCGCTGGCATTGCCGGCGGTCACGCTGCCATCGGGCCGAACCACACCCTTGAGCCGGGCGAGCGATTCGAGCGAGGTGTCGCGCGGATGTTCGTCCTGGCTGACGACGACCGGGTCGCCCTTGCGCTGCGCCACCGATACCGGCGTGATCTCGGCATCGAAATAACCGGCCTTCTGCGCGGCCAGCGCCTTGCGCTGGCTGGCCAGGGCCATGCGGTCCTGGGCCTCACGCTCGATGCCGTAGTCGGTGGCCACGTTCTCGGCCGTCTCGGGCATGGAATCGACACCGTATTGCGCCTTCATCAGCTTGTTGACGAAACGCCAGCCGATGGTCGTGTCGTAGACCGCGTTGCTGCGGCTGAACGCGGATTCGGCCTTCGGGCTGACGAAGGGTGCGCGGCTCATGCTCTCGACGCCGCCGGCGATCATCAGCGTGGCCTCGCCGGCCTTGATGGCACGGGCCGCCGTGCCGATCGCGTCCAGGCCGGAGCCGCACAGGCGGTTCACGGTGGCGCCGGGAACCTCGATCGGAAGGCCGGCCAGCCGCGCGGCCATGCGTGCGACGTTGCGGTTGTCCTCCCCGGCCTGGTTGGCACAGCCGTAGATGACGTCGGTGACGGCCTGCCAGTCGACCTTGCCGTTGCGCGCCATCAGGGCCTTGATCGGGATCGCCCCCAGGTCGTCGGTGCGCACGGAACTCAGTGCGCCGCCGTAGCGGCCGAAGGGAGTGCGGATGGCGTCGCAGATGAAGGCGTGTCGTGTCATGGGGGCTCCAGGGTTGTGTGGCGCCAGCCGTGCGCGAGCGACGGCTGGCAGGGGGATCAGGCGGCGATCGGCAGGCCGATCAGGCGTTCGAGCTCAAGGTGTTCCAGGCCTTCGACCGTGTCGATGAGCCGCAGGCCCTGCGGCGTGCAGGCCAGCGTGGCCAGGTCGGAATAGATGCGCTTGACGCAGCCGATGCCGGTCAGCGGATAACTGCAGTGTGCCACGACCTTGCTCTGGCCCTGCTTGGTCATCAGGTCCATCATGACCCAGGTCTGCTTGGCGCCGACGGCCAGGTCCATGGCGCCGCCGCCAGCCGGAATCGCGTCGGCCTCGCCGGTATGCCAGTTGGCCAGGTCGCCGGTGGCGGAGACCTGGAACGCGCCGAGCACGCAGATGTCCAGGTGGCCGCCGCGCATCATCGCGAAGCTGTCGGCATGATGGAAATAGGCGCCGCCCGCGAGCAGGGTCACGGGTTGCTTGCCGGCGTTGATGAGGTCGTAGTCTTCCTGGCCCTCGGCCGGCGCCGGGCCCATGCCCAGGATGCCGTTCTCGCTGTGCAGCAGCACCTCGCGGTCCGACGGGATGTGGTTGGCCACCAGCGTCGGCATGCCGATGCCGAGGTTGACCGTGGCGCCTTCATGGATGTCCTGCGCCACGCGCCGGGCGAGCTGGTCCTTGCTGCGTTTCTGGTAGCTCATGTCAGGCGGCCTTTCTTGCGCCGCCGGCCCGGGTGGCCACGCGGTCGATCAACACGATCTGGTGCACATGGATGCCGGGGGTCACGATCGCCTCCGGGTCGAGCGCGCCGAGCTCGACCACCTCGTGTACCGTGGCCACGGTCTTGCGCGCGGCCGTGGCCATCACCGGGCCGAAGTTGCGCGCCGCCTTGCGGTAGGTCAGGTTGCCCCAGCGGTCGCCGCGTTCGGCCTTGATCAGCGCCAGGTCGGCGTGGATCGGCATCT
>JBFIDI010000089.1:0-14695 GCA_041581405.1 Burkholderiaceae bacterium | reverse complement strand
GTCGGCAAGCGCGGCCGTTTCGACTACAAGGCCATGGGCGACCTGGTCTGGCTGCAGGACGGCGATCGTTACGAGATGCGCATGGAGATGGGTGACTGGATCATCGGCAAGCGCGTGTTGTCCAGCACCGGCAAGCTGACCGCCAACGGCCTGGAGCCGACGCGTTTCTCCGACAAGTTCCGCTCCGAGCGGGCCGCGCACTTCGACCGCCAGCAGCGGCGCATCGTCTTCAGCGCCAACACGCCGCAGGCCGAACTGATGCCCGGCGCGCAGGACCAGCTGAGCATCTTCGCGCAACTGGCGGCGCTGGTCGCGGGCGACCCGCTGGCATTCCCGATCGGCACGACACTGTCGATCCAGACCGCCGGCCCGCGCGACGCCGAACCCTGGGTGTTCGCGGTCGAACGCGAGGAGATGCTCTACCTGCCCGGCGGCCACGTACCCTCGCTCAAGCTGGTACGCAAGCCGAACAAGGACTACGGGCAGAAGGTCGAACTCTGGCTCGCCCCGGAACTCGGCTTCCTGCCGGCGCGGATCCGGATCACGTTCGAGAACGGCGACTACCTGGACCAGCAGTGGAAGTCGACGAGCACACCATGAACCGGGTGGCGCAGGTGGTTTGAAGCCGGACGACAGCCGTGCTGCGCAAGGTATCGCTCGCCACGATCAACGGGATAAGCAGCACACGGGAGTGCGTGATGCGCTCCGATTTTCTAATGATCTCTATGCTTGTATATCCTGACCTCGATATACTTTCATAGCAACTCATAGAATTTGCGCGACAGGAGATCCCATGGACGCAGTGAGAAACCCTTTTGCCCCGGGCGCCGGGAGTAGGCCGCCAGAGCTTGCCGGACGGGAATCCATCCTTCAGGACGCGCAGACAGCCATTCAAAGGGCGTTGATAGGCAAGCCAAGCCGGTCACAGATGCTGCTTGGCCTGCGCGGCGTAGGCAAGACTGTGTTGCTGAACAAGATCGAAGAGATGGCCGAAGCCGCTGGGCATGTGACATCCTCGATCGAAGCACCAGAGGGAAAGGCGCTCAATGAGTTGCTCGTACCCAAGATCAATCAAGCCTTGCGCAAACTCTCGACTTCGGAGAACGCGAAGGCCAAAGCGCACCTGGCTCTTCGGGCACTTCGCTCTTTCGCCTCTGCGTTCAATCTCTCGTACGGAGATGCTTCGATTTCGGTTGACCCCGAAGTAGGCGTCGCCGATAGCGGAAGTATGGAAGCAGACCTACCCGAACTGTTCGTACGCGTAGGCGAGGCGGCAAAGGCCGCCGGCAAGGCCTGGACGCTGCTCATTGACGAAGTTCAGTACCTGCGCTCTGACGATCTGGCAGCTTTGATCGTCGCTCTGCACAAGGCCAACCAGAAAGTCCTGCCTGTCTTGTTCTTCGGCGCCGGGCTGCCGCAGGTTGCGGCTCTTTCGGGCGATGCGAAGTCCTACGCTGAACGGCTCTTCCACTTCCCTGCGGTTGGTGCGCTTGTGGAGGCGGATGCGGAGACCGCAATCAGACAGCCCATCGAGGACGAGGGTGAGCAAATTGACGACCCCGCAATCAGAGAAATCCTGGCCAAGACCAAAGGTTATCCCTACTTCTTGCAGGAATGGGGCTATCAATGCTGGAACATCGCCGAAGGGTCGCGCATCACGCTGGAGGATGCATCGAAGGCTGCAGCAGCGGCGACAAAACGGCTTGACGAAGGCTTCTTCAAGGTACGATTTGATCGCCTGACGCCCAAGGAGAGGGAGTATGTCATCGCAATGGCCAAACTGGGTGTCGGGCCATACAGGTCATCGGACGTTGCAGATGCACTGAACGAAACCCATCAGAGCCTGGGTCCGCGGCGCGCGCAGATCATCAGCAAGGGAATGATCTACAGCCCATCTCACGGCGACATCGCGTTCACCGTTCCCATGTTCAACGAGTACCTCAACCGCAACTACGTGGAGAAACCGAGCAAGGCGTAGCTTCGCGCGGGGCGAATGAACGGCCTCAGTGTGCTGTCTGCCTGTCCGGGGTTTCGACCACTGATCTGTTGGACTGCCGTTCACGGCAGGCGTCATGTGCAACCTCATGGACATGGGTGCAGCGACAAAAAATGTTTTCCTGGCAACACCCGCCAATGAATCCGAAGTCTCGGCGGCGTCCTTGTGATTGACGTTCCGCGACTTTCCGGTAGCGGGCTTTCGTGTTGAAGGACATGCTGCCTGATTGCACACCGTCAAATGCCGTTACCAACGGCCGGTCCGATGCGAGCGGTTCCTCGATTGGAGCGTCGCTCGGCGATTCGTATTGATCGCTTGCACGGCCGCTGCAGACTTCCGTCCGTCTTGGGATGGGTGGGCACATGACCTCCAAAAACGGGCGATCGCGATCGATCGGGCTTGGCAGACTCGCCAGCTGACCGACAGTCAGCGCCGTGCTGCCAAGTCGGCACCGCCTTGAAATCCCCGCGAAAGCTCCCAACTGCAAGGTCATTCAAGCCACCGCACAATGACACCATGCACACCTTGTACGACTCGGACAGCTTCTGCGTGAACCACATGCTGGCCAATGCGCCGGAGATGGCGCCGCGCGAGGCCGACGCCGACAACGCAGCCGACCGGGACCCGGCACCACCGGCCATCCCCGCGATGCCGCGCCACGGGTTCGAGATCATCGACAAACGTTCGGGCAAGGAAATCTATCTCGACGGTTCCTGGGCCGAGATGTTCCAGCAGCAGATCATGGCCTGGCAGGCGAGCACGCCGACCCAGGAAGAGGTCGAGGACACGCTCGAAGGTTATGCCAGCCTGGCCCACACCCCGGTCGTGATGCACTGAGCCACGGCCGACGGCGATCGATTTGGGTCCGCCCGCACACCACCATCGTCCGAGGCGCACCGCGGCCGGACCCCTGCTCGCCGCACTGCTGGTGGCGGCCCTGGCCGCGTGTGCCCACGATCCCGTCGGACCGGTGCAGGCACGGTTGGACGCCCTGCTGCCGGCCGACGCCATCCTGATCGGCGAACAACACGACGCGCCGGCGCACCAGCAACTTCAGCGTTCGCTGGTCGATGCACTGGCCCGGCGCGGCCAACTGGCGGCACTGGTGCTGGAGATGGCAGAACGCGGCACCAGTACCGCGCCGCTGGC
Organism: Burkholderiaceae bacterium; assembly: GCA_041581405.1. Lineage (GTDB taxonomy): Bacteria > Pseudomonadota > Gammaproteobacteria > Burkholderiales > Burkholderiaceae_C > CAISIP01. The sequence goes on along the minus strand of JBFIDI010000089.1, from coordinate 11,550 downwards.
GAGCGACGCGACCCCGGAGCAGGTGCAGCAGGCCCTGCGCTGGAACACCGCGGGCTGGCCCTGGGACCGGTATGCGCCGGTCGTGATGGCGGCGGTGCGCCAGGGTGTGCCGGTGCTGGGCGCGAACCTGCCGCGCACGGCGATGCGCGAGGCGATGTCCGACGCCGCGCTGGACCGGCACCTGATGCCCTCGGCGCTGGATCGCCAGCGCGAGGCGATCCGCCTCGGTCACTGCGACCTGCTGCCCGGCGAACGCCTGATGCCGATGGTGCGCGTCCAGCTGGCCCGCGACGCCAGCATGGCTGCCGCCGTGCGGGACGCGGTGTCGCCGGGCAAGGTCGTGGTGCTGGTGGCCGGTGGTGGCCATGTGCTGCGCGACCGCGGCGTGCCGACGCATCTGCCGGCATCGCTGCGGGTACGCACCGTGCTGGCCGTGGCCGGGTCGCCGAGCGCCGAGGCGGCGCTGGCCTCGGACCTGGTGTGGCAGACACCGGCACTGGCACCACGCGACCACTGCGCCGAACTGGCGCGGCAGCTCAGGCGCTGACGCCGACGCCGACGCGAGGCGATCGAACGATCGGTCAGGCGGCCTGCGCGCGGCCGCGCCGCAGCAGCGCCAGCACGGCCGGCAAGGTCCAGACCAGGATGGTCACCACCGCCAGCGTGGCGGCGATCGGCCGCTCGAAGAAGGCCAGCATGTTGCCGTCGGCCTTGATCATCGAGGTGATGAAGTTCTCCTCCAGCATGGTGCCGAGCACCACGCCCAGGATGGCCGGCGCGATCGGGAAGTCGTTGGCCTCGAGCACATAGGCGACGACGCCGGCAACCAGCATCACGCCGACACCGAACGCCGTGTTGTTGATCGCGAAGGTGCCGACCATGCAGAACAACAGGATGATCGGCATCAGGATGTTGCGCGGCACCTTCAGGATGCGCCGTGCCGCCTTGATGCACAGGATGCCCAGCGGAATCATGATCAGGTTGGCCAGGATGAAGATCAGGAACACCGCGTAGATGTTCTGCGGGTTGTTCGTGAACAGCGAAGGCCCCGGGTTCATGTTCTTCATGTAGAGCACGCCGATGATGATGGCCGTGATCGAGTCGCCCGGAATGCCGAACACCAGCGCCGGGATCCAGGAGCCTGCCAGCGCGCTGTTGTTGGCGGCACCCGACTCGACGATGCCCTCCGCATGGCCGGTGCCGAATTTCTCCGGCTCCTTGGAGAACTTCTTGCTGATCGCATACGACATCCAGGCCGCGATGTCGGCACCCGCTCCCGGCAGGGCTCCGACCGCCGTGCCCAGGGTGCTGCCGCGCAGGATCTGCACCGGGTATTTCTTCGCCAGCTTCCACTGGCCCTTGAGCACGTTGCCGACCTTCTCGACCACGACTTCGCCGGGAGGGCTGGTGTCGACCACGTATCGGATGATCTCGGAGAACGCGAACATGCCGATCATCATCGGGATCATGCCGATGCCGGCCATGGTCTCGGTGCTGCCGAACGTGAAGCGCGGATACCCGGCCGGATTGCCCAGTCCAACACAGGACACCATCAGGCCCAGGAACAGCGTGATCAGGCCCTTGAGCGGCGCCGACGATGTGATGAAGACCGCACAGGTCAGACCCAGCAGCACGAGCCAGAAGTATTCGAACGAGCTGAAGCGCGACGCGAACTCGGCCAGTGCCGGCGCCGCGACGATCAGCACGGCCGTGCCGAACAGGCCGCCGATGGCCGAGAACACCAGGCTCGCGCCCAGGGCCTTCTCGGCCTCGCCCTTGCGTGTCATCGCATAGGCTTCGTCGGTATAGGCGGCGGACGCCGGGGTGCCGGGAATACGCAGCAGGCATCCGGGGATGTCACCCGAGAAGATCGCCATCGCGGTCGCGGTGACGATGGCGGCAACCGCCGGAATCGGCGCCATGAAGAAGGTCACCGGCACCAGCAAGGCCGTGGCCATGGTCGCCGTCAATCCGGGCACCGAGCCGACGAACAGGCCGTAACAGGCGGCGATCACCATCACCATCAAGGTGTAGGGATCGAGCACCATCCCGAATGCCTGCGTGACGGCGTCCATCATCGTGTTTCTACCCAGTTCGAGACGGCCGTGACGGCCGGGACATCACCACGCATAGGGCAACAGGACACCCCAGGGCAGCGGGACGCGCATCAGCTTGTAGAACGCGAAATGGATGACCAGTGCCGCAATGACGGCGATCAGCACCGAACGCCCCAGCGGCACCTGAAGCACCCGGAACAGCGTGGTCAGGATCAGCACCGCCGTCAACAGGAAACCCAGTTGCTGCGACACCAGGATGTAGAACAGAACCGACCCGATCAGCAACACCAGCGCCAGCACGTGGCGCGGCGAGCGGACCCAGTCGCCCATCTGCAACCAGGGCACCGTCGCGCGTGCGCGCCAGCCCCGCACCAGCAGGATGAACCCGCCGATACACAGGCCGACGGCGATCAGGCCCGGGAACAGGTCGGGACCGACCTGCTGCCCGGGAATCGACGGGTAGTCCCGCACGATGAACAACACCACGCTCCCGAGGATCAGGAGCAGCACACCGAGGACCGCGTCGTTGAGTTTCATCGGCAGATGGCTGGCCCGGGGTGCAGGACGTGCAGGCTGGCTTACTTGATCAGGCCGACGGCCTTCATGGTCGCGCCCAGTTCCTTGTCGGACTTGGCCATGAATGCGGCGAAATCATCGGGAGCCTTGTAGATCACGCCATAACCCTGCTTGGACATGAACTCGTTGAACTCCTTGCTCGCGGCGATCTTCTTGACCGCGGCGGCCAGCTTGTCGCGCACGTCGTTGGGAATACCCTTGGGCGCGACGATGCCGCGCCAGGCCGCCATCGTCCAGTCGCTGCCGATGGCTTTCTTGAGCGTGGGCACGTTGGGGTACAGCGCGGCCGGCTCCTCGGACATGATGGCCAGGCTGCGCACCTTGCCGGCGTCGATCAGCGAACGCGCCTCGGGCAGGGACACCGGCGCCAGGTCGACACCACCGGCGACCATGTCCTGCAGCCCGGGGGCGGCGCCATTGCTCGGCACCCAGGGCACGGTGGCCGGATCGATCTTCTGGTCGCGCAGCAGGCCGGCGATGGCCAGGTGCCAGATTCCGCCTTGACCGGTACCCGAGGCCTTGAGCTTGCCCGGGTTGGCCTTGATCGCGGCCAGCAGTTCCTGGATGGTCTTGTACGGCGACTCGGTGCGCACCTGCACGCCGGCGGGGTCGGCGTTGACCAGGCCGATCGGGGTATACGAGGTGCCGGTCAGCTCGGTCAGGCCCTGCCAGTGCATCATGCCGATCTCGACCGTGGCCACGCCGATGGTGTAGCCGTCCGGTGCCGCGGCGGCAATGGCCGAGTGCCCGACGACGCCGCTGCCACCGGTGCGATTGACCACCGTCACCGGCTGGCCGAGTTCCTTCTCGAGCAGGCTGGCGACGATGCGGGCGGTGGCATCGGTACCGCCACCGGCACCCCAGGGGCAGACCATGGTGATCGGGCGCGTCGGGTAGTTCTGGGCCATCGACGGCATGGCGGCAGCGGCCATGGCCAGGCCGGCGGCGACTCCGGCGGCCTGGGCAACGAAAGAGCGACGGGTACGAGTGAACATGTGTGCCTCCTTGTGTGGGATGCGGCCGGCGTGGCCACGAAAGACACAAGGCTAACGGCTCGACACCGCCTTGGCATTAGGGAGAACCATAGTATCGTATGACTATTGCCCGCGCGGCCCGTGCAACGGAGCATCGATCCGGCCGTAGACTGTCGGGCCTCACCACCGGAGACTTCATGCCCGACGATTCCAGCATCTTCGAGGTCCTGCCGCGCGACCTGTCCGCGTACCGGAGCGGCAACACCGGCATCGACTACGTGCACCGCTTCGACTCCGGCAAGCCGGGCCCGCACGTGATGGTCAATGCGCTCACCCACGGCAACGAGTTCTGCGGCATGGTGGCGGCCTGCCACCTGCTCGACACCGGCGTGCGTCCGAAGGTCGGCACGCTCACCGTGAGTTTCGCCAACGTCGCAGCCTACGAGAGTTTCGATCCCGAAGACCCGTTCGCCAGCCGCCAGATCACGCACAACCTGAACCGCGTCTGGTCCGACGACTGGCTCGATGGCGGCGACGACAGCGTCGAACTGCGGCGCGCGAGGGAGATGCGGCCGGCGGTCGCCGCGGCCGACCACATCCTGGACATCCATTCGACCAGCCAGGACGTGGTGCCGTTCTGGGTCTACCCGCATTTCGAACGTAATGCCGCCGTGGCCAACACATTGCCGCGACCGGGCGTGCACCTGGTCATGCCGCGCGGGCTGGGGTCGGGAACACCGTTGATCCAGCATGGCCGCCACGGCCACGCCGACGGGCCGGGCGCGGCCATGGTGGTCGAATGCGGCCAGCATTTCAAGCAGGCCAGCGCCGACCTCGCGGTGGCGGTGAGCTACGACTTTCTCGGCCACTTCGGCATGGTCGATCGTGCGCCGGCGCCAACGCCGGCAGCGCCGCGCCGCTTCGAACTGCTGCGGACCCACGTGATCGCGACCGAGGCCTTTGCGTTCACGCGGCCGGTGGTCGGGTTCGAGACCTTTGCGAAGGACGCGCTGATCGCCACCGATGGCGACGAGGAAATCCGCGCCCCGTGCGACGACTGCACCATTTTCATGCCGGCGCGCGTGGCCATCGTCGGGCGCGAAGGTGTCTACCTGACACGGCCGCTGGACTGACGCCACGAGCAGGAAACGCCGCCATGCCCCACCGCGTACTCCAGGTCACCGACACGCTGTACCAGTACCTGCTGGACCATTCCCTGCGCGAACATCCGGCGCAGACCGCGTTGCGCGAGGCGACGCGCACCCACGCGCATGCCGGCATGCAGATCGCACCCGAGCAGGGCCAGTTCATGGCCATGCTGGTGCGCATGCTGGGAGCGCGCCACACCATCGAGGTCGGCGTGTTCACCGGCTACAGCGCCTTGTGCGTCGCGCTGGCGCTGCCCGACGACGGCACGGTGCTGGCCTGCGACATCAACGACGACTACACCCGTGTCGGCAAGCCGTTCTGGGCCCAGGCCGGCGTGGCGCACAAGATCGACCTCCGGCTGGCGCCCGCGCAGGACACGCTCGACGCCCGCCTGGCCGCCGGCGAGGCGGGGCGCTACGATTTCGCGTTCATCGACGCCGACAAGACCGGCTACGACGCCTATTACGAGCGCTGCCTGAAGCTGGTGCGCAGCGGCGGCCTGATCGCGATCGACAACACCTTGTGGAACGGCGCCGTCGCCAAACCGGCCGCGCCCGGCGATGCCGACACGCTGGCGCTGCAGGCGCTCAATGCCAAGCTGCATCACGACCCGCGCATCGACGTGTCGATGTTGCCGTTCAGCGACGGGTTGACCCTGGCCAGGGTCCGCTGAGCCGGTAGTCGCCCGGCCGCGGCGTCAGCCGGAACGCGGGCCGGACGCCGGAAACGGCAAGCCGTGCCGCTGGCCGAGTTCGTGCAGGCGCTGCACCGTGTGCGGATCGATCGGCAAGCCCTGCTGCCGCGCCGAGCGCTCGGCCAGCGCGGCACGGTGTCCGGGCAGGCGCGCCGTCTCGCCGGCATGCGCGCGGAACGCCTCGGTCCAGTCGCCCACCAGGGTCTCGAACGTCGTCCTGTCGCCGACATGGTCCGGATTGAGCACGCAGAAAAACGCCGACGATCCGCCGTGGGCCCCGGCGCCGCGCCGGGCCGCACGCAGGTTGTCGCGGTCCTCCATCGACGCGGACAGGCTCCCCGCCAGCAGCTCGCCCAGCATGGCGATGCCCAGGCCCTTGTGCCCGCCGGTCGGCAGCAACATGCCGTCGGCCGCGGCCTGGGCATCGGTCGTCGGTTGGCCGTCCGCATCCAGTGCCCAGCCCTGCGGAATCGGCTCGCCGCGTGCCGCCGCCAGCAGGATGTGCCCGCGCGCGGCAACGCTGCTGGCCATGTCGAAGACGATGGGCGCGGCACCGGGTACCGGCGCCGCGAAGGCGATCGGGTTGTGGCCCAGCAAGGGCCCGGTGCTGCCCGCCATCGCGAGGATGGGCGCGGTGCGCTGGATGGCGATCGCCACCAGGCCCTGTTCGGCGGCCAGCAGCGGAAAGATGCCGACGGCGCCCAGATGCCCGAGATCGCGTGCAAAACACATCGCCACCGGCGCATCCGCGACCCTGTCGATGCAGGCCCGCATGGCGTGCAGGCCGGCCAGCTGACCAAGCGCGCCATCGCCGTCGAGGCGGCACACGCCACCGGACTGCCGGGCGACGGTGACCACGGCACGGGCGTTGTATTCGCCCGAACCGATCTTCTCGAGATAACTGGGCAGCCGCACGACGCCGTGGGTGGCGAATCCGCGCGCCTCGGTGCGCACGATCAGGCCGGCCACATCGGCCGCATCCCGCTCCGGCATGCCGGCCTGCGCGAGCAGGCAGGCCGTCCAGTCCGTCACCGGCTGCACCGCGAAGCGCTGCGGTAAAGGCTGCATCAGAACGTTTCTCCGAGCGCGCGGCGACGCAGGTATCCGACGTCGACGCGCGAGATCGAGATCTCCAGGTCGCCCAGTTGCTCGGACCGGGTCCGTTCCCCGCACGCCGTCGCCAGCAAGGCCTTGCGCACGATCGTGGCGGCGTCGGCGAGCCCGTAGCTGCCGCGCACGATGCCCCCGACGTCGACGTCGATGTTGTCGGCGAAGGACTCGGCGGTCGCGGGGTTGCCCGTGAGCTTGATGGTGGGCACCAGCGGATGACCGATCGGATTGCCGACACCGGTGGAGAACAGGATCATCTGCGCACCCGACGCGGCCAGCGCGGCGATGTTCTCGACACCGGGCGCGGGCGCGTCCATGTAGACCAGGCCCTGCGCGCGCGGCACGTCGCCATAACCGATCACCTCCATCAGCGAGCTCGTGCCGCCCTTGCGCACCGCGCCCATGGACTTTTCCTCCATCGTGGACAGGCCGCCCACGATGTTGTCCTCGCCCAGCGGCACGATCTGCACGCCCTGGAACCGGGCCTGCGCCTCCGCGTTGGCGACGACATCGAGCAACTGCTGGCGGATCGCGGGGGTTGCCGCACGCTCGGCGAGCAGATGTTCGGCGCCGATGATCTCCTCGGTTTCCGACAGGATCGCGGTGCCGCCGGCGGCGACGATCCAGTCCGCGACCTCGCCGACGGTGGCGTTGGCCGTCAGTCCGGAGGTGGCGTCCGAGGCGCCGCACTCGAGGCCGACGACCAGGGCATCGACCGAGGCCGGCTGGCGCTCCAGCCTGGACGCATCGTCGACCATGGCCTGCACGATCGCGCTGCCCTGGCGCACTGCCGCGGCGGTGCCGCCGAGCGACTGCACGGCGATCCATTGCACCGGCTTGCCGGCCTCGGCGATCGCCTCCGCATACCGCTGCGCGGTCACCGGCTCGAGGCCGACCACCAGCGTGGCCGCCACGTTCGGATGTTTGCCGTAGTTGATCAGCACCTGGTCGTGGCGCTCGCGGTCGCCGCCAACCATGCCCCGGCCATACGCGACACACACCGGCACGCTGCCCGGCACCGCGGCCGCGATGCGCCGTGCCACCGGATTGACGTTGTCCATCGCCGACACCACGGCCACGTGGTTGCGCACGCCCACACGCCCGTCGGGCCGCAGGTAACCCATGAAGCTGCCGGTGTTGCTCATGCCCGATCTCCCCGCCCGCGAAGGCTTTCGACGTTGTGCACGTGCACGTGTTCACCCGCCGCAATGGCCCGGGTCGCCTGCGCCACCACGACGCCATACTTGCGGATCTCGCCGCCCGCTTCGATCGGCCCGAGTGCGAACTTGTGACCGAACGGCACGTCCGTGACCAGGTCGATCGAACGCGTCGCGCCGGCAAGCTCCAGTCCCACGGCATCGCCGGCCTTCAGCGCGGCCAGGCATGTGGCCACGTTGTCCCTGGCATCGACCACCAGCACTCGCACGGCCTTACTTGGTGTCATTGCCGTATTTCTGCATGGTGTCGACCGTCAGCACGAACTGTTCGCGCACCAGCTTGTCGAGCTGCGCGGCCGGCGCGAATCGCACCTCCAGCGCCGCTCCCTGCAGCTTGGCGCGCACCTGCGGGTCCGCCAGCGCCTTGCCGACCTCGGCCTGCAGGCGCTCGATGACCGGTGCCGGCGTGTTCACCGGCGCGAAGAAGCCCAGCCACACGACGAAACCGGAGTCCGCGACACCCAGCGACTCGGCGATGGTCGGCACCCCCGGCAGCAGTTCGGTGCGGCGCTCCTGCAGCACCGCGATCGGCTTGAGCTTGCCGGCCGTGACCTGGCCCAGCGCGGTCGGCAGCCCCACGGCCACGAGTGGCACCTGTCCGGCCATCGTGTCGTTGACCGCCGGCGGCCCGCCGTTGTAGGGCACGTGCAGCAGGTTCAGGCCGGCGCGCGCCTTGAGCGAGGCCATGGCCAGTTCCATCGGGGAGCCGCGCCCCGGCGTTGCGAACGGCACGGGTTCGGTCTTGCGCGCCAGGTCGGCGAACGCACGTGCGTCATTGGCGGCAAAACCCGGGTTGGCCAGCAAGGCCATCGGTATCACGCTGGTCAGGGCAATCGGTTCGAACTTGCGGTACGGATCGTCCTTGTCCGTCATGCCGGGCCGCACCTGCGGATTGGTGCCCAGCAGGATCGTATAACCGTCGGCGGGCACGCTTCCCATGGCATTCATGGCCAGCGTTCCGATGGCGCCGGGCTTGTTGTCGACGACGAAGGATTGACCCATCTGCTCGCCGAGCTTCTGCCCCAGTACGCGGGCGACGATGTCGACCGATCCCCCCGGCGGGAACCCGACCATGATGCGGACCGGCTTGCTCGGATAGTCCTGTGCTGTGGCGAGCGTGCTGGCCAGCACCAGTGCCGTGGCCGCAAGCGCGCGAAAAATGGGGAAACGGGTCTGTCTCTTCATGTTCATCAACCTTTCTTGGAATCGCGAAACTGAAAAACGGTGCGCGTGATACGCGACACCAGCCGCCAGCCGGCGGCGGTATGCACCAGCCGATCCTGGTACTCGCCCAGGACATCGGCGCCGGGCATGCGGTACGGCGGCCCGCCCTCGCCCGGCTCGCGCATGTGCCGGTAGACCGTCACATAACTGCTCACCTGTGCCTGGTCTGTGCCATCGAGCTGAACGACAATGTTCGACAGCACATGACGCGTGATGCGCGACGCCGGGCGCTGCGCATAGGCCTGGCGCAGTGCCGCGATGCCGCGGAAGACCTCGCCGTCCCGGTCCATGACCGCGTCGTCGCTGAACAGCGCCAGCGCGGCGGCGTAGTCGCCGCTGTCGGTGAAACGGGCCAGGTCGAGGACCAGTCGCGCGCAGGCGTGTTCGCGGGCAAGCCCGGAGCACACATCGGGCGTCCTGCCTGCCGACACTGCGGATTCGACCGGGTTCGGATGCTCGGTTTCTGGATGCATGCGATGAGTATGTTGGAGGATGGCACGGAGGTGGTAATGCGGATTGATGATCGGGTGATGCCAAAGGCTCGGCCCGCGCCGCACCACCCGCGCGGTCGAAGCAAAGGAGAGACGATGAAGATGCCGGACCCGGTGGCGCTGCGCTCGCGGATCAAGCTGCGCCAGCTGCTGCTGCTCGAGGCGCTGGACGGCGAGCGCAGCCTGCACAAGGCCGCACGACGGATCGCGATGACGCAGCCGAACGCCACGCGGCTGCTCAATGAACTCGAAGACCTGCTGGGCGTGCCGCTGTTCGAGCGCAGTGCCAGCGGCATGGTCACGACGCCGTACGGCGACACGATGATCCACCATGCCAAGGTGTTGCTGGCCGACCTGGACCGGGCCGCGCAGGACATCACGATGATGTCGCGCGGCAGCAGCGGCCACGTGCGCATCGGCACCATGCCGTCGACGGCTCCGCACATCCTGGCCAAGGCGCTCGGGCGCTCGGCCGAGAACGAACCGGCGTTGCGCATATCGCTGATCGAAGGGGCCCACGAAATGCTGGCCGAGCGCCTGTTGCGCGGCGAGCTCGACATCGTCATCGGTCGGGCGCGCCCGGACGTCAGCATGCAGGGCCTGCGCGTGACCAGCCTGGTGCCGGAGGTCTATTCGCTGGTCTGCAAGCCGCTGCATCCGCTGGCCAGCCAGACCACGTTGCAACTCGGGGACGTGGTCGACGAGGGCTGGATCCTACCCCCGCCGCAGATGCCGGTGCGCCAGCACCTGGACGCGATGTTCAACGAGGCCTGTGGCCGCTCGCCGCCGGCGATGATGGAATCGCAGTCGCTGTTCGTCAACCTGCTGGTGATCCGCAATTCACGGCTGTTGTGCATGATGCCGATGCGCACTGCCACCGCGTTCGAGGGCTCCGGCCTGCTCAAGCGCCTGCCGCTGGACCTGCAGGGCATTTCCGATCCGGTGGTGATGCTGCTGCGCGAAGGCGCCGTGCTGAGCCAGGGGGCCCAGCGACTGGTGGGCTGGCTGGAAGCCGAAGCCCGGATCCAGATGCACAACGAAGGCGGCACTGCCCCGGTGACACGCCCTTCGTGAGCGGGGCCCGGGCCATGCGCCCGGCAACCCCGCGGGTTTGCAACTCAGTCGACCTTCACCCCGGTGCGCTTGATCACCGGCGTCATCACGCGCAGTTCGGTCTGCATGAAGGTGGCCAGTTCCTGGGGTGTGCCGCCGATCGGCTCCATGAACACGGAGTTGAGCTTTTCCTTGACGTCGGGCATGGCCAGGATGGTGTTGATCTCCTGGTTCATGCGCGTGACGATCGCGTCGGGCGTGCCGCTCGGTGCCATCAGCGCCATCCAGGCCAGGTTCTCGATCTCGGGCAGGCCGGCTTCCTTCATGGTCGGGATGTCGGGCATCAGCGTGCTGCGCTTGCCGGTGGACACGGCCAGCGCGCGCAACTTGCCGCTCTTGACGTGCGGCATCACCGCCACGCCCGGCACGCAGGCGAACTGCACGTCACCCTGCAACACGGCCAGCACCGACAGTGGCGACGATGCATACGGAATATGCACCGCAAACGTGTCGGTCTTGACCTTGAGCAGCTCCACGCCCAGTTGCGACAGGCTGCCCACGCCGGTGGACGAGAAGTTGAATTTGCCCGGCTCCTTCTTCATCGCGGCGACCAGTTCCTTGAGCGAATGGATGCCGGAATCAGCCCGCACCGCACACACGTTGGGCTGGCCACCGGCCAGCACCACGGGACGCAGTTCCTTGAACGGGTCGTAGCTGAGGTTGGTATAGAGCACCGTGTTGTAGACCAGCGGACCGTTGGTGCTGATGACATAGGTGTAACCGTCGCCGGCCGACTTGGCCACGGCACCGGTGCCGGTGTTGCCACCGGCGCCGGCGCGGTTCTCGACGATGACGGGCTGGCCCAGCCGGGCGCCGAGTTTCTCGCCCATCAGGCGTGCGATCACGTCCGGGGACGAGCCCGCGCCATACGGCACGACGATGCGAATCGGCTTGTTCGGCCAGTCGGACTGCGCCGTCGCAGTGGTGCCGGCCAGTGCCAGGGAC
>JBFIDI010000088.1:0-14977 GCA_041581405.1 Burkholderiaceae bacterium | reverse complement strand
GCCGGGAACGGTTCGCGACTGACCCCAGAATGGCGCTTTAGCTCAGTCGGTTAGAGCGATGGAATCATAATCCACAGGTCCGCGGTTCGAATCCGTGAAGCGCCACCAGAATTTCCGCGTCAGATAAAGAAAGCCCGCTATGCAGTTGCTAGCGGGCTTTTTTTGCGTCCGGCCGGGCACGGGTGGCGGGTGATCCGGCCCAGCGCCGGCACATGCCGGCGACTCAGCGTGCCAGCTGGTTGATGGACCGCACCATGTCCTTGAGGTCCCCCACCATGCCGGTGTTGGAATAGTCGTGCATTTCGAGCAGCAGCAGAACCACCAGCGGCAGCACCACCAGCACCGCCAGGACGATCAGGAAAGCCGCCAGCGCGGTCGGCATGCGTTGCACCAGATGGCGCAGGCGGTGGCGGCCGACGACACGCACGCCATCGGAGCGGCAGGCCTTGCAGATGTACTGGCCGTAGCGGTTCTTGTGCACCTCCACCCGATGGACCTTGGCCCCGCAGGCGTTGCAGGTTCGGTAGGCATCTTGGGCCTGGCTCGGCGCCGGGTCTTGCATGGTGCGGGGAGGTAGGTGCGGGTTGGGGGTTGGGGGTGCAGGTGATCGTAACCCAGGCGGCGTCGCGGCCTGCGCCGGGCTCGGGGCTGCGCGCGGGGGCCGGTCCGCAAGTTGGACCGGAAGGTTCCGATGCAAAGGCCTCGTTTCTGCTCCCGACCCGTTCCGCACGAGGGCAGGCACGCGGATGGCGAGCGGGTCGGTCGGAAAGGTGCCGGGCGGGCCATGGGCCAGGGTGCGCGTGCGCGAAATCCACCGGAATGGCTTCGTGAGAAAGAAAGCCCGTCATGCGTATGCCCGCGGGCCTTTCTCTGTTCGCCTTGCGGCTTGCGTCGCCGCAATCAATAGTTCAGCAGGTTGCGCCGCACGTGCAGCAGGTGCTCGGTGGCCAGTTCCCGGGCCAGGGCCGGGTCGCGGTGCTTGATCGCCTGCACCAGCGCGCGATGTTCCTTCTGGTAGGCAAGCCGGCGTTCGGGCGTCAGGCTGCGTTTCTTGAGCATGCCCCACTCGCCCTGGGCCCGGGCCTGGTTCATCAGCTTGAACACGTTGGCGACGAATGCGTTGTGCGCGGCCTGGGCGATCAGCTCGTGCAGCCGGCCGTCCCAGACCTCGAACTCCTCGTCGCTGGCGGCGGCTTCGGCCTTGGCGCAGCATGTTTCCATCTGCTCGAAATCGGCGGCGGTCGCGTTGCCGATCACCATCTCGACGATCGCAGGCTCCAGCGCCAGGCGTGCCTCCATCAGCACGGCCGGGCTGATCTGCGATGCCGACGCATCCGCCGCCATGGATGCGACCTTCTGTGCCGCGTGTTCGGTGACATAGGTCCCGCTGCCGACGGTCTGAGAAATGAGTTCGCGCTCCTTGAGTTCCTGCAGCACCTTGCGCACCGAGGTGCGGCTGATCCGGTACTGCTCGCAGAACGCGCGTTCGGTTGGCAGCCGGTCGCCGGCACGCAGTTGGCCGGAGCGCAGGCTCTCGATGATGGTGTCGCGCAGGGGTTGGCTGGTATCCATGGTGCCGTTTCGTATGACCGGATCGAACCAAATGATACCAATGTGCCCGCCTCGACGATGGCCGCAAGGGGCGCGTGCACGCAGAGAATCCCGAATGCCGATCCTGCAGTGGACACGAAAAAATGGGTTGACGCGGATTCCGGTTTGGTTATCATCGCCCCGATTGGTGCCAAATGGTATCAATGAAAAACCAATTTCAACCAAACTACGCGTCGGCGCAAACCGGCCGGCGCGTGCCCCGGGAGGATGCCTTGCGTATTGCGACTTTTGTTTTGGATGGACAGCGCCGGGTCGGCCAGGTCTCGTCCGATGGCCAGCAGATCACGCCGTTCGCGCTGTCGGCGCAGCAGGCCCGTGCCGGCGCCTTGCCGTTGATCGAGGCACTGGTCGCCGGCCAGCCCTTGCCGGCGCTGGACGCTGCATCGGTGCCCGTGGCGTCCGTGCAGCTGGAGGCGCCGCTGCCGCTGCCGCGCCGCAACCTGTGGTGTGTCGGCCGCAACTACCACGCCCACGCCAAGGAGCTGCAGGCGACCGTGTTCAAGGACAACAACGCCGACCCGCAGGCCTGGCCCATCGTGTTCACCAAGGTCCCGGAGTGTGTCGTCGGGCCGACCGACACGGTGCAGCTGCCCGGCGCGCAGGTCTCGTCGCAGATCGACTACGAGGCGGAGCTGGCCGTCGTCATCGGCACCGGCGGCAAGAACATCTCGCGCGCCGACGCGATGCGCCACGTGTTCGGCTACACCATCGTCAACGACGTCACCGCGCGCGACGTGCAGATGCGCCACCAGCAGTGGGACATGGGCAAGTCCTTCGACACCTTCTGCCCGATGGGGCCGTGGATCGTGACCGCCGACGAACTCGACGGCCGCAAGACCCGGGTGCGTTGCTGGGTCAATGGCGAGCTGCGCCAGGACGGGCCGACCGAGAACATGATCTTCGACATCCCGACGCTGATCGAGACCATCTCGCGCGGCATCACGCTGTACCCGGGCGACGTGATCGCCACCGGCACGCCGGCGGGTGTGGGCATGGGCCTGTCGCCGCCGCGCTACATCCAGTCCGGCGACGTGATCCGGATCGCCGTCGACGGCATCGGCGAGATCGAGAACCGCTTCAGCTGAACGGCAACGGGCCCGGTCCGTCACGACGGGCGGGGCACGTGGTCGCAATCCACAAACCAAGAAGGAGACCCGCATGACAACAACACGACTTTCACGACCAGACACCCTCAACCCCGGCCTGGCCAGGCCCGCCGCACGCGTGCGGGCGCAGGGCCGGGGCGCGGCCCGGCGTGTGCTGGGGCGCCTGATCGGCTCGGCCTTGCTGGCCGCCGGCCTGGTGTCGCCCGCGCTGGCCCAGGACAGCTACCCCAGCCGACCTGTGACGATGGTGGTGCCGTTCCCGCCCGGCGGAGTGGCCGACACCGTCGGCCGGCCCGTCGCCGAGGCGATGGCGCGCCAGCTCAAGCAGTCGGTCGTGGTCGAGAACAAGGCCGGCGCCGGCGGCGGCATCGGCATGGCGTACGTGGCCAAGGCCAAGCCCGACGGCTACACGGTGCTGATGGCCTTGTCGTCGCTGGTCGTGTTGCCCGAGGCCGACAAGATCCTGAACCGGTCGCAGATGTTCCGGCTCGACCAGCTCAAGCCCATCGCCCGCTTCACGGCCGATCCGACCGTGCTGGTGGTGCGGGCCGACAGTCCGTGGAAGACCTATGCGGAGTTCATGGCCCACGTCAAGGGCAATCCCGGCCGCATCACCTTCGGCTCGTCGGGCAACTACGGCACCATGCACGTGCCGATGGAGCAGCTCAAGGCGGCCACGTCGAGCTTCATGCTGCACGTGCCGTATACCGGTGCCGGCCCGGCCGTGCTGGCCTTGTTGGCGGGCAACATCGACGCCTTGTCCACCGGTCCGGCGAGCGTGTTGCAGCACATCAAGGCCGGCAAGGTTCGCGCACTCGCGCACTGGGGCGACGGGCGGCTGGCCGCTTTGCCGGACGTGCCCAGCCTCAAGGAGCTGGGTGTGCCGGTGCAGTACTCGCAGTGGGCCGGCC
This sequence comes from Burkholderiaceae bacterium, assembly GCA_041581405.1. Lineage (GTDB taxonomy): Bacteria > Pseudomonadota > Gammaproteobacteria > Burkholderiales > Burkholderiaceae_C > CAISIP01. The sequence goes on along the minus strand of JBFIDI010000088.1, from coordinate 11,349 downwards.
TGTTCGTGCCGGCCGACACGCCCGCGGCGACGGTCGACGCCCTGCGCCAGGCCGCGCGGTTCGCCGCGCAGGATGCACGCGCCGTGGGCGCCATGACGGCGGCCGGCACGTCGTTCCAGTTCCAGGACGCCACCGAGTTCGACCGCTTCGTGCAGGCCGAGGCCAGGGAGATGGCCCAGCTGGTCAAGCGCATCGGCAAGGTGGACTGAACACGCATGACGCCGGTGGCACGCGTCCGGTCCGTGTGTCGCGCGCCGCGTATCATCGGCGCATCCCACCGGTTTGGTACCAACTGCGGCCCCGGCGGCCGCGCGGCACGATGGGAGCGAAACACCTGAACTAGAAATGAGCCGACGATCCGCCTTCACCTGGTTGCTGCATCTGTTCCCTTTCCTGCAGTGGCGGCACATGGTGGATCGCGTGACGCTGCGGGCCGACGCCATCGCCGGCCTGACCGGCGGCCTGGTGCTGGTGCCCCAGGGCGTGGCCTTCGCCACCATCGCCGGCATGCCGCCCGAATACGGCTTGTACGCCGCGATGCTGCCGGCCGTCGTGGCCGCCTTGTGGGGCTCGTCGTGGCACCTGGTGTCCGGGCCGACCACGGCAATCTCGATCGTCGTCTTCGCGACCATGAGTCCGCTGGCCGAACCCGGCTCGCCGGAGTTCGTCGGCCTGGTGCTGACGCTGACCTTCCTGGTCGGCGTGTTCCAGCTGGCGCTGGGTGCATTGCGGCTGGGAACCCTGGTCAACTTCGTGTCGCACACCGTGGTGGTCGGCTTCACCGCCGGCGCGGCGGTGCTGATCGCCGCCAGCCAGGTGAAGAACTTCTTCGGCATCGAGATCGCGCGCGGCTCCTCGGTCTGGGAAGTGCTGCAGGGCTTCGGGCGGCAGCTGGCCGACATCAACCCCTACGTGACCGTCGTGGCGCTGGTCACCGTCGTGGCCAGTGTCGGCATCCGCAGGTGGCGGCCACGGGCGCCACACATGATCGCGGCCCTGGTCGTCGGGGGTCTGCTGGCCGCGTTGCTGAACCTGATCTTCGGCGCCGAGAACACCGGCATCAAGAGCATCGGCGCGTTGCGGGTCGGCCTGCCGCCGTTGTCGAGCCCGGACTTTTCCATGGGCACGATCGAGAAGCTGGTGCCGATCGCGATCGCGGTGGCCTTGCTGGCCCTGACCGAGGCGGTGTCGATCGCGCGGGCCGTGGCGCTCAAGAGCGGGCAACGGATCCACGGCAACCAGGAGTTCATCGGCCAGGGCCTGTCGAACCTGGCAGGTGCGTTTTTCTCCGGTTATGCGTCCAGCGGCTCGTTCAACCGCAGCGGCCTCAATTACGAGGCCGGCGCGCGCACGCCGCTGGCGGCGGTGTTCTCGGCCGTGTTCCTGTTGCTCATCGTGCTGTTTCTCGCCCCGCTGGCGGAATACCTGCCGATTCCGGCCATGGCGGGCGTGTTGTTCGTCGTGGCCTGGGGCCTGATCGACTTCCACCACATGGCCGAGATCGTGCGCGTGAGCCGCGAGGAGACCGGCGTGCTGGTGGCGACCCTGATCGCGACGCTGACGCTGGAGCTCGAGTTCGCCATCTATATCGGCGTGTTGCTGTCGCTGCTGCTGTTCCTCAACCGCACGGCCAAGCCCGGCATCGAGGACTGCAAGCCGCTCAAGGGCCAGTGGCCGCCGGGATTCGGCAACGACACCGGCCTGCCGGACTGCCCGCAGCTCAAGATCGTGCGCATCAACGGGCCGATCTTCTTCGGCGCCGCCAACTACATCGCCGCCGAGCTGCAACGCATCGACGAACGCAACCCGATGCAGCGCCACCTGCTGGTGGTGGGGTCGGGCATCAACTTCGTCGATCTCGAGGGCGCACACCTGCTGGCGCAGGAGGCGCGCCGTCGCCGCGCACTGGGCGGCGCCTTGTACATCTTCTACATGAAGGACGAACCGATGGAGATGATGCGCCGCTGCGGCGCCTACGACATCATCGGGGCCGAGAACTTCTTCCGACTGGGCGAGGACGTGATCGGCAAGCTGTTTCCGCGGCTCGACGCCGGCATCTGCAGCTCGTGCAAGGTGCGCATCTTCAAGCCCTGCAAGGTCGACACCACGGTCGAATCCGAACCGCAGGGCGAACCGGTGGCCCAACCCGTCGCCATCGTGCGGCGTCCGGCCGGTGCCGATGCCGCCGCCAGCGCGTTGAAGGACTAAAATCCGGGCCATCTGCGCAGCCGGGCCGAACCATGCCGGCGTGCGCCCGTTCTTCAACAGCCCCTGGATATAAACCATGAAACGCTGTCTTTCCTTTTTTCGCGGCCTGGCCCTGGCCCGCATGCTGCTGCTGGCCGCGGGCATGTGGACGCTGGCGGGCAGCGCCGGCGCACAGATGGCGGTGCGCCAGTTTCCGCCCGCCGTGCAGCGGGGCATGATGGTCGTGACCGCGCCGCCGGCGATTGCGATCAATGGCCATGCGATGCGCTTGTCGCCGGGTGCCCGGATCCGCGGCCCGAACAACATGTTGCTGATGTCCGGCGCCTTGATCGGGCAGCGGTATGCGGTCAACTACCTGCTCGAGCCGCAAGGCCTGGTGCGCGAGGTCTGGATCCTGAGCCAGGCCGAGGTCGATGCCTTGCCCAAGGGCTGGGATGTCGTGACCAACATCCGCTTCGCGTCGGATGCCGACAAGCCCAAGGTCGACGACGGCAAGACGCCGTTCGACCAGCTGCCCAAGTTCCCGAACCAGTAAGTTCGTGCCGGTGACGGGCGCACGGGCGTATCGTCCCCGGCGCTTCCTTCGCCCGGCGCAAGCCACCCACCGGTCCCGCGCGCGCCGGTGCATCACCACCAGATTCCCGACAGGTATTCGACCATGAGCAAGAAAGTCTTCATCAAAACCTTTGGCTGCCAGATGAACGAGTACGACTCGGACAAGATGGTCGACGTCATGCACGCCGCCGAAGGTTACGAGGCCACGACCAACGTCGACGAGGCCGATCTGATCCTGTTCAACACCTGCTCGGTGCGGGAAAAAGCCCAGGAGAAGGTGTTCTCGGACCTGGGCCGGGTCAAGCACCTGAAGAAGAAGGGCGTGCAGATCGGTGTCGGCGGCTGCGTCGCCAGCCAGGAGGGCGAAGCCATCATTGCGCGTGCGCCTTTCGTCGACGTGGTGTTCGGGCCGCAGACGCTGCACCGCCTGCCCGACCTGCTGCGCGAACGCCGCGCGCAGGACCGGCCGCAGGTGGACATCCGTTTCCCCGAGATCGAGAAGTTCGATCACCTGCCGCCGGCGCGCGTGGACGGCGCCACCGCCTTCGTCAGCATCATGGAGGGCTGCTCCAAGTACTGCAGTTATTGCGTCGTGCCCTATACCCGTGGCGAAGAGGTGTCGCGGCCGTTCGACGACGTGCTGGTCGAGGTGGCCGGCCTGGCGGACCAGGGCGTGCGCGAGGTCACGCTGCTGGGCCAGAACGTCAACGCCTACCGGGCTGCGATGGGCGACAGCGGCGAGACGGCCGACCTGGCAACCCTGATCGAATACGTGGCCGAGATTCCCGGCATCGAGCGCATCCGCTTCACGACCAGCCATCCGAACGAGTTCACCGCGTCGCTGATCGACGTCTATGCGCGCGTGCCGCAGCTCGTCAGCCATCTGCACCTGCCGGTGCAGCATGGTTCGGACCGTATCCTGATGGCGATGAAACGCGGCTACACGGCGATGGAATACAAGTCGACCGTGCGCAAGCTGCGGGCGATCCGGCCCGAGCTGGCCTTGTCCAGCGACTTCATCGTCGGTTTCCCCGGCGAGACCGACGCCGATTTCGCCAGGTTGATGCAGCTGGTCGAGGACGTCGGTTACGACAGCTCGTTCAGCTTCATCTTCAGCCCGCGGCCCGGCACGCCGGCTGCCGCGCTGCACGACGAGACACCGCATGCGGTCAAGCTGGCGCGGCTGCAGCAGCTGCAGGCGGCGCTGGACGAGAACGTCAAGCGCATCAGCGCCAGCCGCCTGCACACCGTGCAGCGTGTGCTGGTCGAAGGCACGGCGCGCAAGAGCGAGCAGCAGCTGTTCGGCCGCACCGAGTGCAACCGGGCCGTGGTCTTCGAGGGGCCGCGGCGCCTGATCGGCCAGATGGTCGACGTGCGTATCACCGAGGCGCCGCAGCGCTCGTTGCGCGGCGAGGTGGTGACGGCCGAGACGACGGTCTGACCTTGCGTTGACACCGGCCGCCAGGCCATGCGCCCGAACCGGCACAGGACACGGTGATACGCGACGCAGGCGGCGATCGGAAAACTGACCGGCCTGCGCAACCGCCGCTTCGTCAACGACTGGCTGCGCCTGCAGCTGGCCCAGAGCCGGCGGCTCGATGCCGTGGTCTGCATTGCATGGCTCGACATCGACCATTTCACGCGGGTCTGCGATGTCTGCGGACATTGCGCCGAAGACCGGGTCTTGCAGGAGTTCGCCTCCATCGCCATGGGCGTCGTGCGCGAGGGTGAGGTCTTCGCACGTCGGGGCGGCGAGGAATTCCTGTGGGTCATGACCGGGAAGAACCCGAACGGCGCGATCCATGCCGTCGACCGGCTGCGTGCGCTGGTCGGCTCATCCGCGTGCCGGGCGACGCAACCCGGCTGGCCGATATCGTTTTCGGCCGGCGTGGCACCACGCGATCCCCGCGAGAGCATCGAACAGGCCTTGCGTCAGGCGGACGGCGCCTTGTACCGGGCCAAGGTCGGTGGCAGGGCGCAAACGCTGGTGCACTGAGGCCCGCCGCGCCACGCTTTTCGGTGGCAGGAACTGCAGCGGCGCAGCATCGGTTCCCCGCAGTCGTTCATCGGTGTGTCATATGTGCCCACTAACGTCCACCCGCCGGTCAACCGCGTGTCCACGCGGCACCTGCACCCCTGATCTTCACCATTTTGAAAGCACGCATGACGTCTTCTATCTCCCGCCGCCTGAGCCGTGTCGCACTGGCTGCCACGATGACCCTGTCGGCTACCTGGGCCCTGTCCGAACCTCTTACGACCCTGTATGGGCAAACGCCCATCGTCATCGCGCACCGCGGTGCGTCCGGTTACCTGGCCGAACACACCCTGGGAGGGTACGAGCTGGCCGTGAAGATGGGTGTCGACTACATCGAACCCGATCTGCAGCTGACCAAGGACGGCCATCTGGTGGCGATGCACGACTCCACCCTGACCCGCACGACCAATGTCCGCAGCCTGTTCGCGCCCCGCAATGGCAGCTACCGGGTATCGGACTTCACATTGGCCGAAGTCAAGACGCTGACCGTGGTTCCGGTCGGCACGGCGGCTACGACCTACCCCGGGTTCACGCCAGGGTCGGCGGACCCGTTCCGTATCCCGACCTTTGATGAAGTGATCGATCTGGCGCAACAACTCAGTGCCAGCACCGGCCGCGAGATCGGCATCTATCCCGAAGCCAAGCAGGCCGATCCGGTGATGGAGGACAAGATTCTGGCGACCCTGATCGCCCGGGGTTACACCTCGAGCAGCAAAGTGTTCATACAGTCCTTCAGCGTGGCCACGATCAAGAGTCTGCACGACAAGCAGACCGCGCTGGGGCTGGACTTCCAGCTGCTGGTGCTGGGCTCGACGACGGCCATCCTGAACACGGGTCTGAACGTCATCAACGCTTTTGCCGACGGGGTGGGCGTGTCGATCCGGGGCAGCAACATGGAGGCCTTCATCGGCAATGCCCACACCGCCGGCCTGCTGGTGCACGGATACACGTTCGCCGAGGATGAGCCCGTGGCAGCGCTAGCGGAATACGACCAGTTCTTCCGCTGGGGCATGGACGGCGTGTTCTCGAACTATCCCGATCTGGCCGTACTGGCGCGCGATGAATTGGTCGCGGCCCAGGTGCCGGAGCCGGCCAGTGCCTGGCTGGTGCTGCTCGGCCTGGGCGGTGTCGCGGCGCTTGGCGGACGGCGTCGATCGGCGGCCCAGGCACGCCAGGCACGCCAGGACGGCGTGATGCTGGCTGCCTGATCCCACGGACCGTTGCTCCTCCAGGGGTCGGCCGGCGGGAGCGCCGGCCCGTCAGGCTTTCGGCTCCTGGGTCGCCGGGCGCGGGACCCCGATCGCCGCACTGCGTACCGGGCCCGGCCGATGTGATGTCAGAAGGGCATTTTCGGCATGCCCTTGCCGCCGCCGAAGCGCTTCATCATCTTCATCATGCCGCCGCCCTTCATCTTCTTCATCATGTCCTGCATCTGCTCGAATTCCTTGAGCATGCGGTTGACTTCCTGCACCTGAACGCCGGCGCCCAGCGCGATGCGGCGCTTGCGGGTGGCCTTGATCAGGTCGGGCTTGCGGCGCTCGAGCGGCGTCATGCTGTGGATGATGCCTTCCTTGCGCCGGATGTCCTTCTCGGCGCGGTTCATGTCGACCTGGCCGGCCTTGGCGGCCATGGCCGCCGGCAGCTTGTCCATCAGGCTGGACAGTCCGCCCATCTGCTTCATCTGCTGGATCTGGCCGAGGAAGTCGTTGAGGTCGAAGCCGGCGCCGCTCTTGACCTTGGCCGCCAGCTTCTGGGCCGCCTGCATGTCCACGCCGGAGCTGACCTGCTCGACCAGCGCGACGATGTCGCCCATCCCCAGGATGCGGCCGGCGTGACGCTGGGCGTCGAACACCTCCAGCCCGTCGATCTTTTCGCTGGTGCCGGCGAACTTGATCGGCGCGCCGGTGACATGGCGCGCCGACAAGGCCGCGCCGCCGCGCGAGTCGCCGTCGGTCTTGGTCAGGATGATGCCGGTCAGCGGCAACGCCTGCTTGAACGCGGCCGCGACGTTGACCGCGTCCTGGCCCTGCATCGCGTCGACGACGAACAGCGTCTCGACCGGCTTGAGCACCTGGTGCAGGTCCCGGATCTCGCCCATCAGCACTTCGTCGATCGCCAGCCGGCCGGCGGTGTCGACCAGCAACACGTCGAAATAGTGCTTGCGGGCATAGTCCAGCGCCGCGCGCGCGATGTCGACCGGTTTCTGGTCGGCGCTGCTGGGGAACCATTCGGCACCGGCCTGCGCGGTGACCGTCTTGAGCTGCTCGATGGCGGCCGGTCGGTAGACGTCGCCCGAGACGGTCAGCACCTTCTTCTTGCGTTTTTCGATCAGGTGGCGCGCCAGCTTGGCGGTGCTGGTCGTCTTGCCCGAACCCTGCAGGCCCGCCATCAGGATGACCGCCGGCGGCTGGGCCATCAGGTTGATGTCGCTGACGCCTTCGCCCATGGTGGCGGCGAGTTCCTTGTTGACGATGCCCACCAGGGCCTGGCCCGGCGACAGCGAACCCAGCACCTCCTGGCCCAGCGCCTTTTCCTTGACACGCGCGATGAAGTCGCGCACCACCGGCAGCGCGACGTCGGCCTCCAGCAGGGCCATGCGCACTTCGCGCAGCATGTCGGTGACGTTGGATTCGGTGATCCGGGCCTGGCCGCGCATCTCCTTGACCAGGCGGGACAGTTTTTCGGAAAGCGAGGAGGCCATGATGGTTCGATCGATGGGTGCACGCGTTTGCCGCGACGGGCGCGCGATTGCACGGGTTTGCAGCATGCGAAACGCTAAACTGTACCCATGATTCTAGCCAGTGGCTCCTTGTCGAACCATGTCCTTGCCTGGACCGTGGCTGGCATCTACCTGATACCGGCACTGCTGCCGCGCATGGCCCTGGGCTCGGCGCGGCTGCTGGTGATGCTGGCCCTGCTGATGCACGCCGTGTTGCTCGGTGTCGGATTGCTGGGCGGCGAGCCGCGCTTCGGTTTCGCGCCCGCCTTGTCCATCACCGTCTGGCTGGTCGGTTGCGTCTATGCGGTCGAGAGCCAGTTCTACCCGCAGCTGCGGATTCGCCGCGTCATGTGCGTGCTGGCCGCCCTGTCGGTGCTGTTGCCGCTGGCGTTTCCGGGGGCGGCGCTGCATCCGAGCGCGTCGGTCTGGTTGCCCCTGCACCTGGCGCTCGGGGTTGCCTGTTACGGCCTGTTCGGCGCAGCGGTCGTCCATGCCTGGCTGATGGGGCGCGCCGAATCGCGCATGCGCCATGCGTCCGAGACCGACAGCGGCGTACCCCTGCTCACGCTCGAGCGGCTGACCTTCCGGTTCGTCGGCGCGGGTTTCGTGTTGCTGACCGCGACCCTGGGCGCCGGGCTGTTGTTCGGCGAAGCACTGTACGGCCCGGGCAAGGCGCTGCGCCTGGACCACAAGACCGTGTTTTCGGTGTTGTCCTGGCTGACGTTCGCGGCATTGTTGCTGGGCCGTGCCCGTTACGGCTGGCGCGGCCGGCGCGCGGTCCGGGTCCTGTATGCGGGCACCGGCCTGTTGTTCCTGGCCTATGTCGGTTCGCGGTTCGTGATGGAAGTCTTTCTGGGACGCATGGCATGAAGTACCTGCTGGTCTTGCTCGTCGTGATGGTCGCCGTGTGGATCTGGCGATCGAACCGGGCCGAGGAGAAATCCGAGACGCGTCGCGCCCGGCCGCGCCGGGAGGAGGCCGCCGTCGACATGGTCGGCTGCGACCTGTGTGGCCTGCATTGCCCGCGCCAGGACATCGTCGTGGGCCGCAAGGGCATGTACTGCAGCGTCCAGCACCGGAACCAGGCCGAGCAGGCCTGAACGCGCGCCATGTCCGGCTCGGCGCAGCAACCCTGGCTGGACCTGCGGCTGGGACTGTACGGCGGCGCCATGCCGGCCGACGGACCGGACGAGTTCGCGCGGCTGTGGCGGGGCTTCATGACGGCGCGCGTGACGCTGGGGCTGGTGCTGCTGGCGCTGCAGGCCACCCTGTATGCGCTGGGCCAGGCGACCGATCTCCTGCTGATCCTGGTCTGCGGGGCCTATCTGGCCGCCACGCTGGTGACCCGGATGGCCGGCACGGCGCGCCGCCTGAGCGCAACCATGGGTCCGCGCGGCTTGTCGATCATCGGCGTGGACGTGATCACCTTCGCGCTGCTGCAATACGTGCAGGGCCAGTCGGGAATCAACTACTCGCCCTTGCTCGCGTTGCCGGTGCTGCTGGCGGCGGTGCTCGGTTCCTTGCCGCTGGCGCTGGGCACCGCGGCCGGCGCCACCTTGCTGCTGCTGGCACAGGCCAGCCTGTCCGGCCTGCGGCCCGACGTGGATGCGGCGCCGCTGGTCGCGCAGTCGGCCCTGACCGGCGCCGGTTATTTCGTCATCGCCTTCCTGGCCAGCCAGATGTCGGCGCGCCTGGCGAGCGAGGAGCAACGCTCGCTGCGCAGCCAGATGCTGGCGCGCGTGCAGCGCAAGGTCAACAGCCTGGTGATCGAGTCCATGACCGACGGCGTGCTGGTCGTCGATGCCCAGGACATGGTGCTGGCGGCCAATCCGGCTGCATCGAAGTTGCTCGGGCGAGACCGCATGCTGGCGCAGGTGCCGTTTTCGCTGGCGCAGGAGCCGGCCTGGCAGCAACTGGTCCAGCTCAACCAGCGCAGTTTTTCCGGCAAGCCGTCCCAGGGCGACAGCATCCTGCTGGCCTTGCCGGGCATCGGTCCGCAATACACCCATGTCCGCACCCGCATCGCGGCCAGCGACGACGACGCGCAGGAGCGGTTGTGCGTGATGTTCGTGCAGGACCAGCGCGAGGCCGAGGCCCGCATGCGCACCGAGAAGCTGGTCAGCATGGGCCGGATGTCGGCCGCGGTCGCGCACGAGATCCGCAACCCGCTGGCGGCGATCGTGCAGGCCAATGCGCTGCTGGACGAGGAGGTCGCGGATCCGCGGCTCAAGTCGCTGATCCGGATGGTGCACCAGAACGCGAACCGGCTGGAGCGCATCGTCGACGAGGTGCTCAACATCTCGCGGCTGCACCGCGGCGGCGACGGTTCCGGGCCGTCACGCACCCGGCTCGACGATACCGTGGCGCAGGTCTGCATGGACTGGTCGCAACACGCCGGTCGCAGCGACGGCGTCGTCACCGACCTGCGCGCCGGCGCCGCGGTGGTGGCCTTCGACCCGGAGCATCTGCGCCGGGTGCTGGTCAACCTGCTCGACAACGCGCAGCGGTATGCAGGCCCACACGCGGGTTCGATCCAGGTGATCACCGGCGACGGACCGGGGGGACGGGCCACGATGGCGGTATGGAGCGACGGACCGCCGCTGGAGCCGTCGGTCGAGCGCCATCTGTTCGAGCCGTTTTTCTCGTCCGAGAGCCGCTCCACCGGGCTGGGCCTGTATATCTGTCGCGAGTTGTGCGATGGACACGGCGCGACGATCGCCTTTGCCCGGACCCGGCGTCCGGTCGCAGGCTCACCGGTCGACGGCAACGAGTTCCGGGTCCGGTTCGCGCCGTCGCGGTCTGACAAAATGCAGACCTGAATGACCCAACGACCGTCGCTGCAGGATGTCCACGTGCTCGTCGTCGACGACGAGCCGGACCTGCGCACCCTGTACGAACTCGCGCTGCTGCGCGAGGGTTACCAGGTGACCGGCGTGGGTGACCTGGCGCAGGCCCGCGCTTTGCTGCAGACACAGCGATTCGACGTCGTCATCACCGACATGCGCCTGCCCGACGGGCTGGGTATCGACCTGCTGCACCAGATGCGCGACGAGCACCGCAGCGAACGCTGTGTCGTCATCACCGCCTACGGCTCGGCCGACAACGCGGTGGAGTCGCTCAAGGCCGGCGCCTTCGACTACCTGACCAAGCCCGTCGACATCCAGCAGTTCCGCGCCGTCATCGCCTCGGCCGTGCAGGGCGCGCGCAACGCGGCCGTGGCCGGCCGGCGGCACAACGTCGGAACGGCGCCGCATCCGCTGCACAACCGTCGCCGCACCGACACCCCGCCGGCCGTCGGCGAGGCCGCGCTGCAGCGGCTGGTCGGCGAATCGTCGGTGATGCGCCAGGTCAAGGAGCGCGTGGCCAAGGTCGCGCGTTCGATGGCGCCGGTGCTGATCACCGGCGAATCGGGCACCGGCAAGGAACTGGTCGCCCGAGCGCTGCACGCCAACAGCCATCGCGCCTCCGGGCCGATGGTGGCGGTCAATTGCAGCGCAATACCCGAGCACCTGCTCGAGGCCGAGTTCTTCGGTTCGCGCAAGGGTTCGTTCACCGGGGCCACGCAGGATCGGGACGGCTTCTTCCAGGCGGCGCGCGGCGGCAGCCTGTTCCTGGACGAGATCGGCGACCTGCCGCTGGCGATGCAGTCCAAGTTGCTGCGCGCCGTCCAGGAGCGCAGCGTGCGCAGCGTGGGTGCCACCCAGGAGGAGCCGGTCGACGTGCGCATCATCAGTGCCACCCACCGCGACCTGGCCGCCGACGTGCAGGGCGGGCGCTTCCGGCAGGACCTGTATTACCGGCTCAATGTCATCGACATCGTGATCCCGCCGCT
>JBFIDI010000087.1:0-14981 GCA_041581405.1 Burkholderiaceae bacterium | reverse complement strand
GTCGAAGACGCCGTGGGCACGGTCACACTGGCACGCACGGTCGCACTGAACGCCCTGAGCCGCGACCTGATCCGGTCGCTGGACGACGCCTTGCTGGCGCTGGACCACAACGACCAGGTGCACGTGCTGCTGCTGAAGTCGGCTGCCCGGCACTTTTGCGCCGGCGCCGATATCGAGGACATGGCGGGCCTGTCCCTCGACGACGCGGTGGCGCAGGACTATGTCGGCTGCTCCCGCGTGCTCGGCTCCGTGTCCAAGCCCGTCGTTGTCGCCGTCAACGGCCTTGCCGCCGGCGGCGGCTGCGAACTGGTCGAGATGTGCGACATCGTCATCGCGGCGCACAACGCCCGGTTCTCCCACCCGGAAATCAGCTTGTGCGCCATGCCCGGCGCCGGCGGCACGCAGCGCCTGACACGGGTGGTGGGCAAGCACCTGGCCATGGACATGTTGCTGACGGCCAGGACGCTGACCGCGATGGAGGCGCAAGGCGCCGGACTCGTGTCGCGCGTGGTCGCCGAGGACGAACTGCAGGCCACCGCCCATGCCGTCGCCCGGGCGATCGCCGCCCGCCCGCCCGGCCTGCTCCGGCGCATCAAGGATGCGGTCCGCCACGGCTTTCCCGGTCTGGACGCCGGACTGCAGGCCGAAGCCGCGTTGTTTCGGCAGTGCTTCCAGGACCCACGCTTCGGATCGGCCCTGGCCGCATTTGTCCGGAGCCGGAACAGCCGCTGACCGGCATGGCCTGGTCCGGCCGGCGCCCGGCTCCGGCAACGGCCGCGCATCGCGGGGATACCCGGGTGCGGCCCGCGTCGCACAGGCCGGCATCGCGGCCTGCGGCACCTACAGGCGCTGCTGCTGGATGAAGCGGTCGAAGTTGCCTTCGGCGAAGCGGAACCACAGGTTCTGGTCACGCTGGAAGTTGCGGTAGTCAGAATAGACCTTCTTCCAGGCCGTGTTGGTGTCGGACAACTCCGCATACAGGTCCATGGTCGCCTTGTAGGCCGCCCCCAGGATGCTGGCATCGAGCGCGTGCAGCTTGACGCCACGGCTCACCAGCTGCTTGAGCGCCACGGGATTGCGCGCGTCGTATTTGGCCAGCATGTCGACGTGTGCCACCTTGGACGCGTGCTCCACGACCTGGCGGTACTGCTCGGGCAGGTCCTTCCATGCCTTGTCGTTGACGAAGAACTCGCAGTGCAGGCCGCCTTCCCACCAGCCCGGGTAGTAGTAGTGGGGCGCCACCTTGTAGAAGCCGAGCTTGAAGTCGTCGTACGGGCCGATCCACTCCGCGGCGTCGATGGTTCCTTTCTCCAGCGACTGGTAGATCTCGCCGCCGGGAATGTTCTGCGGCACCGCGCCCAGGCGGCTGAGCACCCGTCCGGCAAAACCACCGACCCGGAACTTGAGCCCCTTCACGTCGTCGACGGACTTGATCTCCTTGCGGAACCAGCCCGCCATCTGGGCACCGGTGTTGCCACCGGGAAAGTTGACGATGTTGTAGCCGGCATAGAACTCGCGCGTGAGCCGGGTGCCGTTGCCGTCGAGCATCCACGCCGTCATCTGGCGGGCGTTCATGCCGAACGGGATCGCGCCGCTGATGGCAAAGGTCGGGTCCTTGCCGAAGAAATAATACGAGGCCGTGTGGGCCATCTCGACGGTGCGGCTCTGCACGCCGTCGACCACGGCAAACGGCGGCATCAGCTCGCCACCGGCGTGCACCGAGATCCTGAACCGGCCGTCGGTCAGTTCCGACACGGTCCTGGCAAAGTCTTCCGCACCGCCATAGATGGTATCGAGGGACTTCGGAAAACTCGAAGCAAGGCGCCAGCGCACCTGGGGCTGCGTCGCGGCAATGGCCGGCGCTGCGCCCGCGGCGAGAATGCCGGCCAGGCCAAGGGATCGGGTGAGTGTTCTGCGTTGCATGGTGTCCATTCGGTCTAGGTTGGAGTCGTGGGCTGCGCTGCGGCAGGCCCGTCCACCCGCGGAGGCCGTCGAGGCCACTGCGAGCGCAAGCCGAAGGTAGTGGCACTGGCGGCAACCGGAGTGAATAGCGCTGCGCGGCCGAACAACGACATTCAGCGTTGCGTAAGCGCCGTCCCGGACGGCGGTCAATTCGAGCCCCCGCCCGACGCACCCGTTCCCAGGTCGTAGAGCATGTCCCGCACCGCCGTGTCGTCGAGCGTCGTGTCGTGGCTCAGGCCGCCGGTGACCAGTTCGGGCCTGACGATGATGACCGCGACCATGATCAGTTGAAGCACGATGAAGGCCAGGGATCCCTGGTAGATCTGTGTCGTCGTCACCGCCTTGATCCTGCCGCCCGTGACCCCGTCGGTGTAGTCCTCCCTGGCAACCACGCTGCGCAGGTAGAACAACGCAAACCCGAACGGCGGCGTCAGGAACGAGGTCTGCAGGTTCATCGCCAGGATGATGCCGAACCAGACGAGGTCGATGCCCAGCTTGTCGGCCACGGGGGCCAGCAGCGGAACGACGATGAAGGCGATCTCGAAGAAGTCGATGAACATGCCCAGGACGAACACCAGCAGGTTCACGAACAGCAGGAAACCGACGACGCCGCCCGGAAGCTGGCGGAACAGATGCTCCACCCAGAGGTGACCGTCCGCGGCATTGAAGGTGAAGCTGAAGACGGTCGAGCCGATGAGGATGAACATCACGAAGATGGACAGCCGCGTGGTGTTCTGCAGCGCCTCCGTCAGCAGTCGCAGGGTCAGGGTCCTGCGGCCGAGCGCCATCAGCAGCGCCCCCACCGCGCCCATCGCACCACCTTCGGTCGGCGTGGCGATGCCCAGGAAGATGGTCCCCAGCACCAGGAAGATCAGCACCAGCGGCGGAATCAGCACGAAGGTCACCCGCTCGGCGAGCCGGGACAGCAGGCCGAACCCGCATACGCGGTTGGCCAGCGCCAGCAGCAACGCCAGCATGGACGCCACCGTCGTGGACAGGATGAAGATCTCGTCCCTGGCCGGCGCCAGCTCGCGACCCAGCACGGGATTCACGATCGACGCATGGACAGTCGACCAGCCATGTCCGGCCAGCGCACAGAGGGCCAGCAACACGAGCAGCGACACATGGCCGGAGGCACCGTCAGGCTCGGCGTGGATACGCGCCTGGGGCGGCAACGCGGGGGCCCACGCCGGCTTGACAATTGCCACGGCGACGACGAACAGCAGGTACAAGCCGACCAGCAGCAACGCCGGCATCAGCGCGCCGGCGTACATGTCGCCGACGGATCGGCCCAGCTGGTCCGCCAGCACGATCAGCACCAGGGATGGCGGAATCGCCTGCGCCAGCGTGCCGGCCGCCGTGATGGTGCCGGTGGCAATCGCCCGGTGGTAGCCGTACCGCAGCATGATCGGCATCGCGATCAGGCCCATCGACATGACGGACGCTGCGACGACCCCGGTCGTGGCGGCCAGCAGCGCTCCGACCAGGACCACGGCAATACCGACCCCGCCGCGGACCGGACCGAAGACCTGCCCGACGGTCTCCAGCAGGTCCTCGGCCATCCGGCTGCGCTCGAGCACCAATCCCATCAGGGTGAAGAACGGAATGGCCAGCAACGTCTCGTTCTGCATGATGCCGACCACGCGCAATGGCAGTGCCTGGAACAGGTTTGCGGGAAACAGACCGAGCTCCATGCCGATGAACCCGAAGAACAGTCCGGTGGCCGCCAGCGAGAACGCCACGGGAAATCCGGTCAGAAGGAAAACGAGAAGCCCTGCGAACATCAAGGGCACGAAGTGGCTTGCGACGAGGTCGGACATCGAAAAATCTCTTGTCAAGGGTGGGCCGTCAATGCGACGGAGGGACGTCGTTGACCGGGGAGTGGTCCTGCCTGCCCGCGGCGACCGCAAGCGGGTCCGGGGCCCTGCCGAGCAGAAATGCCACGCGCTTGATGAGTTCGGAAACGCCCTGCACCATCAGGATGCCGAAGCCGACGGGGATGAGCAGCAGCACCGGCCAGCGGATCAGCCCGCCGGCGTTCGACGAGACTTCGCCGGACGCGAACGCCCGCGCGAACACCGGCCAGCCTTCGACCATCATCAACAGGCACAGCGGCGCCAGGAAAACGACGATGCCTGCGATGTCGATCCCGTTGCGCGCGCGTGGCGAGAACTTCGCCGACAGGAAGTCGATGCGCACATGGGCGTTCTGCAGGAACGCGTAACCGGCACCGAGCAGGAAGACCGCGGAGAACAGGTACCACTGGATCTCCAGAAAGGCGTTCGAGCTCACGCCGAAAAACTTGCGAACGATGGCGTTGCCGGCGCTGATCAACGTGGCAAGCAGAATGAGCCACATGCAACTTCGACCCATCCATCGATTGATGCGGTCGGACAGGCTGGACAGTGTGAGCAGGAGTTGCATGTGACGGGGTCTCCGTGGTGGGTGGTGCATTCGCCTGTATCGCAACAGGACGGGGAAGAAAAGGAAGATGGAGATGCGTTGCCGCGGGGCGCACGGGCCGAAGGCCACGCGAACGTGGCCCTGCCATCGGATCTGCGACGCCTCTTCGCGGTCGGCTGCCCGCGACAGCGATACACGCTAGGGCGCGAGCCGCCCCACCCGGCGCCTACTTCGACACGCACAGGAGCCAGGCGTCGGCCAGCAGCACCGAGGTCAGCGGGCTTGCGTACCAACACATGGCCCACGCGCCGACGACGACAAGGCCGAACCAGGCGCAGGCGGGAACCAGCCAGCGGGGCGGACGCATGGCTCATGCGCCCGCAGCCGCCATCGCGGAGGGTCGGCGCTCCCGGATCGGCAGGTGCAGCAATGCGGCCAGCAGACTGAGCGCGCCGGCCAGCATCCACACGCCGGTGTAGTCGTGGAAGCGGTCGAACATCCAGCCGCCGAGCCACACGCCCAGGAAACTGCCGACCTGGTGCGACAGGAAGACGAATCCGAACAACGTGCTGACGTACCGGATTCCGTAGATCTGCCCCAGGATGCCGTTCATCAGCGGCACGGTTCCGAGCCAGAGAAAACCCATGACGGCGGCAAAGACATAGACGGTCCACGGCGACAGCGGCACGAGCAGGAAAAACACGATCGCGCCGGCCCGTCCCAGATACAGCCACACGGTGAGCGTCTTGCGCAGCCAGCGCGCGCCCCAGGCCCCGAACAGGAAGGTGCCGGCGATGTTGGTCAACGCGATCAGGCCCAGGCCGGTCGTGGCGACCGTGGGTGCCAGGCCGTTGTCGGCCAGGTAACCCGGCATATGGGTGCCGATGAACGCGAGCTGGAAGCCGCAGGCCAGGAAACCGATCGTCAGCAACCAGAAGTCCCGGTCGCGGAAGGCCGCGGCCAGGGTCTGGCGCATGGTCAGCTCCGGCATGGCGCCGGCAGTCGGCAGCGCGCCGCCGCCGCCCGCGCCGGCCCTCGCCTCGACCGCACGCGTCGCCAGGGCCATGGGCACGATGCCGGCCAGCACGATGGACATCACCAGGCTGGTGGTGACCCACCCGTACTGGTCGAGCAACTGCATGTTCATCGGCAGCATCAGCAGTTGACCCAGCCCGCCGATCGCTCCGACCAGCCCGAGCGCACCCGGGCGGTTCTCGGCACTCACGGCCTTGCCCACGGTGCCGTACACGATCCCGAACGCCGTGCCGCTCAGGCCCAGCCCGATGAGCAAGCCTGCCGTAATCGCAAAGCGCAAGCCGCTGTCGCTGTACGGCATCAGGCAGACCCCTGCGGCGTAGAGTGCACCCCCCAGGACCATGACGCGGCGCGCGCCGATCCGGTCGGCCAGCATGCCGCTGAAGGGCTGCGCCAGGCCCCAGACCAGGTTCTGCAGCGCAATGGCGACGGAGAACGTCTCGCGCCCCCATCCCCAATCGCTGGTCACCGGCACCAGGAACAAGCCGAACGAATGCCGCTGCCCGAGCGACAGCGACATGATCGTGCCGCACAGAACAATGAAGACCAGGTGACGGGACGACAGTTTCATGCGCGTGCTCCCGTGCGCCCGAACTGCGGGCATGGCGTCCCTGCGTCTCTACGCCCACTGGCGACCGCCCTTCGACCTTCGCTCGGGCGGGGCACGCCACCGGCCGGCGCGAGCACGGCAAAGTGGCTGGTGCGGCGGTACAGCCTCGACAGGCAGAAGGACTGCGACCGCCCTGAAATCGGCAGGTCACCCGGATACAGGAATTCATCCGTCGGCGCCGCGCCTGCATCACGCTTGCCACCCGTGCCGGTCGCTGTCGCCCAGATGGTTCCTTGCAAGCAGACGATGGACTCTGCGGGTTCGAGCTCGACGCGTGTTGGCTCCGTTCGAAGCGTCGCGGTTGCAGTGACGTGAAGCATGGGCTGCCTTCGGTGTTGACGAATGGCAGCAATGGTCAGTCAGCCCGACCCATCGTGGTTGGAATCTTCAGCCTGCGGACATGCCGAGAATTCATGATGAACACGCACCCATCCATCACCCGACAGCTGCGCCAGCTTTCCCTGGACGCGCTGCGCGGATACGAAAGCGCCGCGCGCCTTCGGAGCTTCACGCTGGCCGCCGACGAGCTCGCGCTCACGCAATCGGCCATCAGCAAGCAGGTTCGCTCGATCGAGGAAGTCCTGGGCTGCCAGCTGTTCGTGCGCGGCTCGCGCCAGCTCGGCTTGACGCAGGAAGGCCGGATCGTGCTGCAAGGGGTGCAGCAGGCCATCCAGGCGCTGAACGCGAGCATCGGCGCGCTGGTGGCCGAGGGCAAGGAGACCGTGGTGCTGACGGCCTGGCCCTCGTTCGTGTCGATGTGGCTCATGCCCCGGCTGAACCGGCTGCGCGCGGTCGCGCCCGACATCAACCTGGTGATCGACTCCAGCGAGGCAATCACCGGCCCGGAGCGCGGCGGCTACGACCTGGCCCTGCGGCTGCCGGTCGACCCCCTGACATCACCGCTGGCGCGGCGGCTCGGCACCGAAGAGGCTTTCCTGGTGGCCAGTCCGCCGGTGGCCGCTCGCGTGCGCGAGCCGCGCGACCTGCTGCAGCAGACACTGCTGGTCTACGGGGACCCGCGCCACCGGTTCCCCTGGATGGCCTGGAGCGAATGGTTCGACCGGCTCGGCCTGCGCCAGCCCATCGGCCTGCGAACCCTGCAGTTTTCGCAATACGATCACGCCATCGGCGCGGCGCTGCAGGGATGCGGCGTCGCCATCGGCCGGACCCCGTCCGCGTCGAGCTCACTGGCCGGCGGGCACCTGCAGCGGGTGCTGCCCGATCACCGCATCGCCGGGCTGCACTACTACCTGCTCTTCTCGGAGGCGTCCGCCGACAAGCGGTCGGTCCGGCAACTGGCCGACTGGATCGAGGCTGAACTCGGCGCCACAACCCACGACCCGGCGCGGCCGGAACCGGCTGGTCTAGGCTGAAGCCTGGCTCTCCGCGGCCAGCCGCACCAGCCAGTCGACGAAGTTCCTGGATGCAGGTTTGAGTTCCCCGGAATCGGAGATCTCCGCGTAATAGTCGTTGTCGGTGAGCACGAACGGATGTACCTGGACGAGTTGCCCGCTGCGCAGGTAGGGGGTTGCCGCAACCCGGGTGGTCAGCGCCAACCCGGCGCCACTCACCGCGGCCTCGAGCATGGTCACGGAGTCATCGAAATGGATGTACCGGCCGGGCTCGGCCTTGCTGCCACACGCGCCCGCGCACCAGTCCGTCCAGTTCAGCAGCGTATGGCGCAGCACGGCGATGTCCTGCAGATCCGCGGCTTCGATGCTCTGGCGTCCATGGGGCAACAGTCCGGGCACCGCGACCGCCATCACCTCGTCGGTCAGCAGATGCACCCGTCGACTGTCGTCCGCGCCGGAGCCGAAGTGCACCAGCACATCCCATTCCTGCCGGCTCACCTCCTCGGCCGTGGCCACGGTGCTCACGTCGATCCGTACCGACGGATGGGCCCGCATGTATTCCGGCAGCCGGGGCAACAACCACACGATGCCGATGGAGGGTGCAATCGCCACGCGCACGACCGCGTGTTCGGCCAGCCGGAGTTCCTCACCGGCCGCCCAGAGCGAGGTCAGCGCGGCGGAGACACCATCGAGGTAACGGTCTCCGTCCGGCGTCAGCGCGATGCCGCGCCCCTTGCGCACGAACAAGGTGACGCCCAGGCGCTTCTCGAAGTTGATGACCCGGTGGCTGACCGCGGACTGGGTGACGTTCAGCTCGTCCGCCGCCTTCAGGAACGAACCGTTGCGTGCGGCCGCCTCGAACGCGAGCAGCTCGTGCAGCGGAAACTGGGTAAAGGACAGCGGCTGACTCATGCAGGGACCTTTGTCAATGGTTTCTCGAAAACACGTTCGACGCGGACTGTACCCGCGCGGGAAACCGGCGCGCAAGGTGTTCTCCGGCGCCCGCCGAATCGCTAGCATATAGGCATGAACACGTCCATGGAAAGGCGCGCGGCCCTGGGGCAACTCCCCCCCATGAGCAGTCTGCTGGCCTTCGAATCGGTTGCGCGGAACCGGAGCCTGAGCCGGGCGATGAGCGAGCTGGGACTGACCAAGTCCGCCCTCACCCATTCGATCGCCTTGCTCGAGCACCGGCTCAAGCTGCGGCTGGTCAATCGCTACTCCCCCATGGTGGTGCTCACCCGCGTCGGGCAGTCGTATTTCGCTTCTTCGCAGGCCTTCGCCCGCAAGCTGCGCGACGACCACTACCTGAAGTCCGCCACCGCCACCACGCAGATACGTGTCTCCACGTCCCGCGGCCTGGGCAGGCTCTGGCTCGGTCCGAGGCTCGATCAGTTCTCCAGCGCCCACCCCCGGATCGAACTCATCATCAGCACGGCCGATCGCCTGGAGTCGGTGCTGGGAGACGGCGTGGACATCGGCCTGCGCTACGGCGGCCCCACGCTGGCCGACATGTTGTCGATCCCGATGTGGGAAGACCGGCTGGTTGCCGTGGGAAATCCGCAACTCGCCCGACAAACACGATTCATGTCCGTCGCCGAGGCCCTGACGCGCCTGCCGCTGATCCAGCATCCATCCATGGAATGGACCACCTGGGCGTCGGGGCTGATACCGACCTCGCTCAGGGCGCAACCCCGCATCACGACCGTCGACCTGCACTTCGCCGCGCAGTGCGCCGCGGCCGGTGTCGGCCTGGCGATCCTGCCCCGACGCCTGTTGCAGCGTCACATCGAGGACGGCTCGCTCGAATGCGTTTTTCAGCATTGCACGCCGTCCAAGCCCTACCACGCCGTCGTGTCGCAGGAGCAATCGCAGCGCGTGCCGATGCGCCTGCTGCTGGACTGGATCGCCGGGCAGGTCGCGGCCGACGCCGCGCTCGTCGATAAAGCGATCACAGCGCCCGTGTGACCATGAAGATGCCGACCACCAGCATCGACACGAAGAACCAGCGCCGGAACGACTGGGGGTCCAGCTTGTCGCGCACCAGCTGGCCGAGATACATGCCTACGAAGGACGGCACAACCGCGCCGGCCGACCCGATGGCGAGCTCGCGCGAATAAGCGCCGGTGGCACCCAGGCACAGGGCCAGTGCGATGGTCGAGACCGTGAACGACAGGCCCAGCGCCTGGATGAGTTCGTCCTTGCCCAGGCCAAGCGCACTGATGTAGGGAACGGCGGGCACCACGAAGACGCCGGTGGCTCCGGTCAGCACGCCGGTGGCGCCGCCGACGACGGGCGCGAGCCAGCGCTCGCGACGGGCCGGCACGGCCAGGCGCGGCACGACCAGGCCCACGAGCGCATAGGCCGCCAGCACGACGCCGAGCGCCAGCGCCGGCCAGCGCGCACCCGCACCGGTGAGAAAACCGATTCCCAGTGTCGTCCCGATGCAGACGAAAACCATCATCGGCCACAGCCGCCTGAGCACCGCCATGGCCGCGGGGCCCACGGCGAACTGCCACGCGTTCGTGACCAGGGAAGGCACGACCAGCAGCGCCGCGGCCTGGGCCGGCGGCATGGTCAAGGCCAGCAGCCCCATGGCCACGGTCGGCAGGCCCATGCCGACCACACCCTTGACCCCGCCGGCAAGCAGGAACACGCCTGCGACGATCACATACGCTTCGAGCGACGGCATGACACCCTCGTTGCCGCGAAAGTCACAACCCGCCGGAGACCCGCAGCACGCTGCCGGTCACGTAGGATGCGCGCCGGGACAACAACCACACGATGGCCTCGGCGATCTCGGCCGCGTCACCGGCGCGCTGCATGGGAATCTTCGGCGCCACCCGGTCGGCGCGCCCCGGCTCGCCCGACGCGGCGTGGATCTCGGTCAGCGTCGTTCCCGGTGAGACCACGTTGGCGCGAATGCCGCGGTCGGCGAATTCCTTGGCCAGTCCGATCGTGAAACCCTCCACCGCCGCCTTGGAGCCGGCATAGTGGATGTATTCGCCGGGCGCCCCGAGTGTTGCCGCGATCGAGGAGACATTGACGATCGCCCCGCCGCTGTTGCTGGCAATCCAGTACCGGACCACGGCCTGGCACATCAGCATGGTGCCCATGACATTCACGTCCATCACCGCGCGCATGCTCTCGACGTCGACATCCAGGAAGGAGCCGATCCTGCTGGTGATGCCGGCGTTGTTGACCAGGCCGACGATGGGCGACATCGACGCGGCCGTATCGAGCACCGCCTGGCACATGGCGGGGTCCCTGGCATCGGCCTGCATCGCCGTGACCTTGACGCCGAACGGCTTGCAGGCATCGACGACCTCCTGGGCCCGGTCGGGCCTGGCGGCAAAGGTCAGCAGCACGTCCCGGCCCGCCTGGGCGCAGAACTTGACGGTCTCGGCCCCTATGCCTCTGCTCCCGCCGGTGACGATGACGGTTCCTATGCTTTTCATTCAACCCTCCTTGGTGACATCACGGTACCGCAGCAGCGCAACCGATGCGGCCAGCATCACAGCACAAAGCCCCAGGTTGATCGCGATGATGCCGAAAAATCCCAGCCCACCGATTGCGATCGCAAACGCCATGGGTGCGACGGCGGAGGCGAAAAAGGCCGGCTTGAGGATCGCACCGACCCGGGCTCCGTAACCCGTGGCGCCGAACAACACGATCGGAACCGATCCGCGGGTGATGGTCGCGATGCCGTTGCCGGTGCCGTACAGGAACGCAAACGCACCCGCCAGCCAGACGGAATGGTGCCCTGCAAAATACATCAGGTAGCTGCAGATGAGCAGGATCGGTGGCAGCAGGTTCATCGTGACGGCATGGAATCGGTGACCGACCAGGACCATGCAGAGCCGTCCGGTCACCTGCCCCAGGCCCAGCAAGGTCGACAGGCTCACGACCCGCGCCATCGACCAGCCCAGTCCGGCCAGCAGTTCCAGGAAGTGGGCGGCCATGCCGGCCTGCATGAACAGGGTCAACATCGCACCCACGCCATACAACACCGTCCGGGGCACGAGGTCCGCCAGCGCCGGCGCGGCGTGCCCGGCCGGATCCGCCTGCCTGGCCGAGGCCTCGCGCGCCACGACGGTCGGGATCGCCAGATGCAGCAGTGAAGCCAGGGCCAGTATCGCGGCATAGGCGAGCAAGGCGCCTCGCCAGCCGTGGGCCTGCGCCAGGGCATGGCCCAAGGGCCAGAACGCGGTCGACGCCAAGCCGCCAAACAGCGTGATCGCCGTGATCGCCCGGCCCGCCCGCGGCCCGGCCACCTTCACCAGGGTCGCAAACGCGGCGTCGTACAACGCCAGCCGCATGGCCAGCCCCAGCACGCACCAGGCCAGGTAATAGACCAGCACATCGTGGGAGCTCGCCAGCAGCAGACAGCCGGCGGCACCCGTCCAACATCCCGCCATCATCACCCGCCGTCCGCCGTGAACATCGATCCAATGGCCTGCCCGTCGGGAACTCAGGCCCATGACGACGAGGGCGGCCGAGAAACCTCCGTGCACCACCACGTCGGACCAACCCAGCGCGGCAGCCATGTCCGCACCGAACACACCGATGATGTAATGCAGCGCGCCCCAGGCGACCAGCTGCGACAGGCCCAGGCTCACCACCAGCACCAGCGACACCCGTGGCACGTCCGCACCTGTCACGGGCGAGCGAGTCGTTGTGGCGTGGGGCGATGTGTGCAATTCGGGTGGGGCCGTCGGAACAGGAGAGCCCGAACGCACTCTAGGCCATCGGTACCGGCCCAGCCGCGAATTCGCCGGGCTCGCGGCGCAGAAAAATTCATGCCTCCCAAGGCCCGCGGGACGCCCCGCGGCCTTGACCGCTGCCGAGCGTCACACCGATGGATATCGGCCCGCTGCCCCGCCGCGCGCGGCTTGGCAAGGCCGCGGGGCTGCGGCGAAAGACGGGCGCGTTGCCGTCGCGCCCGGGCAGGACGGCACCACCTGTGTGCCGGCTACGGTCGCAGCGAGCCCGCGTGCTCGCCCTCGGCCAGTACGAAACCTTCGTCGATCCAGCCGGCAAGGCCGCCGATCATGAGCTTGACGGGCCGCCCCAGCCGAGCCAGTGCGAGCGCGGCCTTGTCCGCACCGTTGCAATGCGGGCCCGCGCAATAGACGACAAAGACCGTGTCCGGGCTCCACCTGCGCATCACCGCCTGGACGATCTTGCCGTGCGGCATGTTGACGGCCCCCGGAACATGCGAGCTGCGGTACAGCGCGGGACTGCGCACGTCGAGCAGCACGAAGTCGGCGCTGCCGGTACCGAGGGCTTCATGCACGTCCCAGCAATCGGTCTCGAACTGGAACTTGGCGGCAAAATGCGCGAGTGCCTGTCCGGATGGCGCACATGCGACGGAGGTGACCTGGTTGTTCATCGAGGGCGTTCCATGGTGTTGCGGGTTGCGGGTTTCGGGAAGCGGAACCGTGTTCGGTGGGAGATTCGCGATGGTTAGGCGGACGCAACCATACGGCCCTGTCGGGCGGCGACGCATGAATGCTGGCCACGACCCGGCCATCGACATTCATGCCATGCCCGGCGTGTCCCGCACCAGGCCGCTCGCATGCCGGCCGGGCGCGAATTCGCAGGAACACGCTGCACCCGGCGCGCAACACATTTCATCCGTGCAAGCGCGCCGCACGCCATACTCGGCCGGACCAGCGCTGCATGGCGCCAGCATCGGCGACACGCGCAATGCAACCCGGACGAACCGACGGATCGAGACACCATGACCATGACAGGCCCAGACTCCCACGCCACCATGCCCACGACCGGCCCGACGCCCGGCCCGACGCCCGCCGTGACGACGGCATGCCCCACCCCTCCGGCCGCGGCCGTCCGACAGCTGTGGGCGCTCGCCGGGCTCGACCACCGCGCCCTGGACTACCTGGCACTCACGGGCGGGGAACCGGCACTCGCGTCGTCGTTTGCGGTCGGCACCGCGGCCCAGGCCGGCATCGCGGCGGCTGCGCTGGCCGCGGCCGAGGTGCGGCACGTACGCGGCCGGGCCCGGCAAGGCGTGGCCGTGGACATGCGCCATGCGGCGCTCGAATGCACCAACTTCCTGAGCATCAACGGCATCGTTCCCGAGGTGTGGGACAAGTTCTCGGGCCTGTACCCCTGTGGCAAGGACGGGGAGAACGGCTGGGTCCGTATCCATGCCAACTTCGCGCACCACCGCGAAGGCGCGCTGCGGTTGCTGGGCATCGAGGTCCGGGAGTCCACGACCCGTCAGGACGTGATTGCGGCACTCTCGGACATCGCGGCCGTCGAGTTCGAGGAGCTCGCCGCCCGCAACCGGCTGGTGGTTGCCGCGTTGCGCACGTTCGCTGAATGGGATGCGCACGCGCAGGGCCAGGCGATCGCGAAGCTGGGGCTGCTGTCCATCGAAAGGATCGGCGACGCCGACCCCCTGCCCCTGCCCGAACTGGAAGCCGACGACCGTCCGCTTGCCGGCATCAGGGTGCTCGACCTCACACGCATACTGGCAGGCCCGGTGGGCGGCCGGACCCTGGCCGCGTACGGCGCGGACGTCATGCTGGTCAACGCGCCGCACTTGCCCAACATCGACGCGATCGCCGAGACCAGTCGCGGAAAACGCTCGGCCCACGTCGACCTGCAGACCTCCGCCGGCCAAGAGGCCATGGCGGGACTGGTCGGCCAGAGCCATGTGTTCCTGCAGGGTTATCGTCCCGGCGGGCTGGAGCGCCTGGGTTACGGTCCCGACGCGCTCGCCCGGATGCGCCCGGGCATCGTGTACGTCTCGCTCAGCGCCTATGGCCACGAGGGGCCGTGGGCCGAGCGCCGGGGCTTCGACTCCCTGGTGCAGACGGCCACCGGGTTCAATCATGCGGAAGCCCAGGCGGCCGGTTCGGCAACGCCCAAGGCGCTCCCGGTGCAGATCCTGGACCACGCCACCGGCTACCTGATGGCGTTGGGGGCGCAGGCCGCGCTGGTTCGCCAGCAGCAGGAAGGCGGGAGCTGGCACGTGCGGGTGTCGCTGGCGCAAACCGGCCACTGGGTGCGCCATCTGGGACGGCTTGAGGACGGCTTCTCCTGCCCCAAGCCGTCCATGGACGACGTGCTGGAGGCCTACGACTCGGGTTTCGGACGCCTGATCGCCGTCGGCCACGCGGCCCGGTTCGCGGACACACCGGCATGCTGGAGCCGGCCCTCGATGCCGCCGGGCACGCACCGAGCGGCCTGGTAGGACCACAACCGGCCGACCTCCGATCGCGCACCATCGCCCACGCCCCGCGTGCCGCGAGACCGGTGCATGCGGTATAACGAGGGCTGAACCCCGGCGCACCCGATCGCGGGGCCATGCCAGCGGCCCGGCAACGTCCGGTCCCGGGCACACCGTCGACACCGCGGGCCGATGTCCCTGGTGTGTCCGGCCATGCCGCGTGCCAGCACGCTCCGGCGCAGCTGCCGCCATCGACCCGCGCGCCCGACAACCCACAAGGAGTACCCGCACACATGTCCGCACCCGCCCCGCCATCGACGCAGGGGAAACAAGACTATTTCGTCACCCGCGCCGGCAAGCGCTACGCCGGGGTCCATCTGATCATCGACCTGCATGGGGCCTCGCATCTCGGCGACGC
>JBFIDI010000086.1:0-14993 GCA_041581405.1 Burkholderiaceae bacterium | reverse complement strand
GAGACCTCCATCGCGGTGTCGTCGATGATCTCGCCCAGGCGCCGGTAGGCCGCGTAGTAGTCGGCCATCTTCTCGAACGGCACGTCGGTGATGGCCGCGGTGGAGCGGTTGTTGAAACGCACGGCCACCAGTTCTCCGTCGGGCGCCAGCTCGATCATCGGGCGGCGTGCACGCAGGCACACGCCGGCCTCGCCGGCGTATTCGTAACGCGCGCAGTATTGCGTCAGCAGGTCGAAACCGGCCGGGTTCTCGGCGCGCAGGCGCTGCGCGGCGCGGAAGCCGTCGACCACCATGTTCTCGCCGCCTTCGGCCGAGTTCTCCAGGCAATACAGGATCTGCATCGTCGGCACCGGGTCGCGGTAGGGGTTGTCGGTGTGCGCCTGCAGGCCCAGCCCGGTATAGGCCAGGTTGGTCGGGTTGACCTCGGTGCGCACCTCGAAATACACGCCGTAGTTGGTCTCGCGCACGTAGCCGAACAGGCCGGCCACCTGCAGCAGGGCGCCGGGTTCGACCGGGCCGCCGGTGAGTTTGCCGAAGCCGAACCGGCGCACCTGGGCCAGCCAGTCGCGCAAGGCCGCCGGATGCTGCCGGACCGCGCCGAAGTCGCCGACCGGCACCGCGCCCGACAGGCCGCTGTCCCAGGTGGTGATCGTGTCGCCGGTCCAGCCCGGATCCGGCGGCTGCGCGCGATCGTAGGTGTGGGCGCGCAACCAGCCGATGTCGTAGTCGACGCGTTTGTCCTCGGGCGCGAAACACAGCGTCAGCCGATCGCCGTCGACCGCGGCCGATGCGATGCGGGTATCGGGCGGAATGTCGCGCAGCGCGATCAGGCGCTGCCCGTTGCCTGGGGCGCGTGTCCCGCTGTCCCAGGCATTGTCACGCAACCAGACCGCATGAAAACGCAGCGCCGCGCCATTGCCGGCATCGAGCGTCAACACACCACCATCGTCCGAAACCCGTACTGTCACCATGTTCGTGAGCCCCATCGCCACATCGGCTTGACCAAAGGCCGACAGTGTGCGGCAGCCAGCCCATAATGACAAACAAGGAATTCAAGGTCTGAGAGGTGGTTTACGTTATGACTCCGGACAACAAACGGATGGACCAGCTGCCGCTGGAATGGGTGCGGGTGTTCGAGGCCGCGGGACGGTCCGGCAGCTTCACTTCCGCGGCACACGAGATCGGGTTGACGCAGGCGTCGGTCAGCCAGCGCATCCAGAACCTGGAGCAGCGCCTGGGTGCCCGGCTGTTCACGCGCCAGGCGCGCGGCGTGACGCTGACCGTCGAGGGTGAGGCGTGGTTGCCGTATGTCAGCCGGGCGTTGCGCAGCCTGAACCGCAGCGCCGATGAACTGTTCGGCAAACCGCTGCAGAAACTGGTGCTCTCGGCCAGCGCGTCGGTGATCCAGCTTTGGATCGTGCCGCGGCTGGCCGCGCTGGACCAGGGCGCGCATTTCCAGCTGTCGGTCACGACGATGAACATCGAGCCCGATTTCGCGAAGACCAACGCCGATATCGAGGTTCGTTACGGCAGCGGCGGCTGGCCCGGCATGGTCAGCGCCCGGCTGTACCCGGAGTTGTTGGCGCCACTGGCCACACCGGCTCTGCTGCGCCACGCGCCGCGCTGGCAGGACTTGCCGCGTATCGCGGTCTCAGGCCCGCGCCCGGGCTGGCAGGAATGGGCCGAACGCACCGGAGAGGCCGCTCCGCCGGCGCCGCGTTACCGCTTCGACAGCTTCGTGGCCGCGCTGGCGGCAGCCCGGGCCGGACTCGGGGTCCTGCTCGGCTCCGTGCCCCTGTGCGCGGCGGAACTGGGCGACCGTGCGCTGGTGCGGCTGTCCAAGGACGCGCTGGTGCTCGACGAGGGGTACTGGATGATGGCCCGCCAGGACACTGTGCCGGCACGGCAATGGAAGGCGCTGGTGGCGGCCTTGTGCGAGAGCGCAGACGGCTGATTCACGCGCGATCCGAACGATCATGCGGTGGCGCGGGCATGGTCACTGGAGTCGGCCATGTCGGGCAGGCGTCTGGCCGGCGCCCGCCGGACGCTCGACACCCAGCATGGCTGCAGTGGCCAGTGCTTTTGCGCCGCCGGGGCCCGAACGGTGCGCGAGGCGGCCAGCTTCCACGCAGCTGTCGCAAAAGTCCGCCTGCGTAGAGGTTTCCTCAGTGCCTCTCCTGGTGTCGAACCTTGCTGCACCGGGGCAAGCATGGCCCACGCGCCACCCAAATCCAACAGGGTCAAGAGTTGTCACACTGCCGACATGCGCAAAGAATGGTTCTCCTTTGTCCCCCAGGAAGGAAGGTGCTCCATGCATGACGCATCCCGAGCCACGCGGTCGGCGTGGATACGCTGGCTCCTGCTACTCGTTACGCCCGTGCTGTTCGCGGGCTGCGGCACCAAGGGCGTGCGATTCGTGCAGGCTCCGGTTCCGCCATTGCCCAGTGTGCTGGCGTTCTCCGGCGGCAAGTTTCTGCTCAATGCCGAAGTCATGAACAAGACCGACGCGCCGGTGCAGGCCGGCGCGCTGCGCGTCGATATAAACAGCCGCTACCAGACCCGGTTCGCCCCCCAGTGCGTGAAATCCGCCGTACAAGACAACGTCTACATGGCACCCGACGGCAAGTGGCAGATCAAGGAATTCGAGTTTGGTGCAGGCAGGTTCGCGGGGGACCCTTGCGCCTGCACCACCGGTTTCGACTGCACGGGTTTCGTGAAGCTCACGTTGAGCAACGCCCATACCGGCACCATGCTGGAAGGGCCCCGCACGGACATGTCGATCCGATTCCGGCCGCCGGGCACGCTGAACGAAATGGAGGTCGAGGACTACAGCGACTGACGCGGCCTCACACGCGCGCCAGTGCCTGCTCCAGGTCGGCGATCAGGTCGGCCGCGTTTTCGATGCCGGCCGAATAACGGATCAGGCTCTCGGGAATACCCGCATGCGCACGCTCGTCGGCACTGAGTTCGACATGGCTGGTGGTGCGTGGCGGGCCGACCAGCGTGCCGACCGAACCCAGGCTGGCCGCCTTGTGCGCCAGCTTCAGGTTTTCGAGCACCACGACCACGTTGTCGAAGTCGCCCTTGAGCGAGAAACTCAGCATGCCGCCGAAGCCGCGCATCTGCTTCTTCGCGATCGCATGGTTCGGATGATCCGGCAAGCCGGGGTAGAACACCTGATCGACCTTGGCGTGCCCGGCCAGATAACGGGCCACGGCCATGCCGTTCTCGTTGTGGCGCAACATGCGCAACTCCAGCGTCTTCATGCCGCGCAGAATCATCGATGCCGGTTGCGCGTGCAGGCTCGCACCGGTGATCTCGCGGTAGTGGTAGATGCGGTCGACCAGTTCCTTGCTGCCAACGACCAGGCCGCCCATCGCATCGGAATGGCCATTGAGGTATTTGGTCGCGCTGTACACCACCAGGTCCGCGCCCAGTGCCAGCGGCCGCTGGTTGACCGGCGTATTGAAGGTGTTGTCGACGACGACGATGGCACCCACGGCGTGCGCGGCCTTGGCCAGCCGCTCGATGTCGACCACCTTGAGCGTGGGATTGGTCGGTGTCTCGAGGTACAGCACCGTGCAGCCTTTGGCCACTTCGGCCTCGATCGCATCGAAGTCGCTGGTGTCGCACAGGCTCACAGCGACCTGCATGCGCGGCAGGAACTCGTTGAACACCTTGTTCGAGCCGCCATAGGTGTCCTTGATCGACACCACGCGGTCGCCGGCCTCGAGCAACGCAAACAAGGTGTTGCTGATGGCGGCCATGCCGGTCGAAAAACTCGTGGCCTCCTCGCCACCATCGAGTGCGCGTATCTTTTCTTCCAGCGGCCGCACCGTCGGATTGGTGTTGCGCGAATAGATATGTCCGGGCTTCTTGCCCAGCGCCACGTCGAACCAATCGTCCATGGCCTCGAAACCGAACGTGACCGCGTTGTACACCGGCGGCACGATCGCCCCTTGGCTGGACAGCTTTTCTTCTCCGGCCCAGACCGATGCGGTTCCGAACTGCGTGATGTGATCCATGGTGTGAGGTCCTTATGCGTTGATGCCCGAGAGCGCACCCGGGTGTATTGATCCAGAGGCGCAGCAAGACCATTCATTGTCCACAACAACCCGTCACGCCATCGGCCATCTCTTGCGCCTGCGCAAGACGCGACGCGATGCCGTGCGTACGATGGAATGCCTGAAGTGGTCAGGAAAGGAAGCAGGCAAATGGCTTGTCCCTGCCGCGTGGCGCACGCGTCGGTTGTCGCCACCACTGCCGCCCCGCAGCGCCGCGTGCGTGCGATGGGTGATCGGATGTGCATCGTGGGCGATCGCATGCGGGCATGGCTGGGCCACCGGATGCCAGCCACATGTCTTGCCGTGTTGCTGGTCTGCGTTTCCTGCGCCGTCGGCGCGCAGGACCGCCCGCCCTGCAGCAAGGTCCCGGAACATGAACGTGCCGAGGCGCGCGAGAAGGGAGCCTGCATCGATGCGCCCGATGCGTCTGCCATCGTCCCGCTGCTGCCGGGCATCGTGCGGCCCCCGCTGCAGCCCATCCCCGGCGCCATCGTCGAGCCATCGCGCGCGCCGCAGCCGGAGTCCACCCGACCCGGTCGCATCTGGATTCCGAGCTTCGTCGGCGAGGTGTATCCGAAGGCGCTGGAAGCGTTGCGGGCCTTGCCCGGCGTGCGGGTGTCGGCCCGCCCGCGCGCATCCAGCCAACCCAAGGGCATCGTCGTCGACCAGGACCCGAAGGCGACCCATGTGCCGTTCGGCACCGGCGTCGGCCTGTATGTATCCGACGGTTCGCTGGTCGAGGTGCCGGCGCTGCGGCGCATGCCGCTCGCGCGGGCACTCGATCTGCTCAGGTCGCGCGACCTTGCCGGCAAACCCACGGTTTCGCCCTCGAGCGCGGCCGCCGGGACCGTGATCGGACAGAATCCCGCGCCCGGGCGCGAGGTCCGGCGCGGCTCCAGCGTCGCGATCACCGTGGCCGCCGAACCGCCGCAACGGCCGCAACGGCCGGATCCTTCGGTGTGGGTGCCGAGTTTCGTCGGCGAACAGGCCGAGCCCGCGCGCAACGAACTGGTGGGCGAACACCGCCTGCAGGTGCGACTGGTCTATCGGGCGTCGCTGGCGCCCCGCGGCGAGGTGATCGAACAATCGCCGCGCGAGGTCCGCGTCAGGCCCGGCTCCGTGGTGACGCTGGTCGCCTCCGACGGCTCGCTGGTGCGGGTGCCGGCCATGCGCGCGTTGCCGCTCGAACGGGCGCGCGCGATGCTGGAGGCGGTGGGGCTCGGTTTCAAGACACGCGAACAGCCGTCGGCCACGGCGACGTCGGGCACGGTCATCGCGCAGTCGCCGCAAGCCGGCACGACGGTCCGCCGCGGCTCCGCCATCGGGCTGACCGTGGCGGTGGCGGAGCCCCGGCCCGCACCGACGCCGACGCCGACGCCGACGCCACGAGCCTGGGTGCCGAACGTGATCGGACAACCGGCGGACGTGGCCAGCGCGACGTTGCGCGACGAACATCGCCTGCGTCCGCAGCGACAGTCCCGTGCCTCGACCGCGCCGCGGGGTGTCGTCATCGCGCAGTCGCCCCTCGAAGAGCGGGTGCCGTTCGGCACCACGGTGACGTTGCTGGTCTCCGACGGCTCCCTGGTCAGCGTGCCGATGCTGCAGGCCCTGGACGTGGACGCGGCGCGCGCGCTGCTGCGCCAGCGCGCGCTGCGTGCCAGCGTCACCACGGAGCGCTCCGACGCACCCGCCGCAACGGTGATCGCACAGGATCCACTGCCCGCCTCCGAGGTACCGCGCGGCAGCACGGTGCGCGTGATCGTGTCGGCCGCGCCGCCACCGAGGCCCGCGCCTGCGCCCCCACCCGGGTCGGCGACGCCCCCTGCTCCGACGCCGGCTACGCCTCCCGCCCCGGCGCCGGCGCCAGCACCAGCACCAGCACCAGCACCAGCACCAGCACCAGTACCAGTACCAGTACCAGTACCGACACCGACACCGACACCGACACCGACACCGACACCAGCATCCCCGCCTGTGCCTGCACCAGTGGCTCCGACGGACCCGACACCACTGGCCCCGCCGGGCACGGCGCCGCAGGCTCCGCCTGCACCAACACCAGTGCCTCCGGCGCCGCCGCCCCCTCCAACACCTGCAACGCCTCCACCGCCACCACCACCACTTCCCGCGCCGGTCACGTCCACGCAACCCGCCGATGGGCCGCCATCAGGCCCCGGGCCCTGGTTCTGGGTGGTCGTAGCGGGGCTGCCGGCCGCCGGGGCGAGTGCCTGGTGGTTGCGCCGGCGCCGCACACCGGCACGGCAGACCCGCCCCGTGCCGGCCGCCCGGCCCGAGGTGGATGCACGGTGGGCCGGGCCGGAGCAGCGGCCGCAGGTCGCCTCCCACGAAGGCCCGGCACTGCACGTGGGCATCGACATCGCGGGGCCGCGACCGGCCGCGCGCCCCACCGCCACCATTTCACGGGAGGACCCCCATGACTGAAGCCCGCTACAAAATCTGCGACCTGCTCGACGTGCAGGCCGAACACCTCGAGGACACGCTCGCCGAGCACATCCGGGAACACGCGGCGCAGGCGGGCCTGCCCGCGGCGACCCTGGGTTTCGTCGCCGACGCGGCGGCGCAGGCGGTCGCGAAACGCCTGCAACTCGATGTGTTCGAACTCGTGTTCAAGGCCTGGGCAGCGGTGCGCGAGTTGCAGGACTATGCCGATCCGGCCAGGCATCCGCCGAGCGAGACCGCCGTCGTGCGCTGGGGCAAGTGCAGCATCCAGGCGCCGCAGGCGCTGGACCTGACGTTCAGCCTGGCCGGCATCGCGTTGCCGGTGTTGCGGCTGACGATCGACCTGTCGGCCGAGTTCCACAGTCTGGCCCTGACCATCCAGGGCGGCGCCATCCGCAAGCTGGCGCCGGGCCCGGGCAGCGCGTCGGTCGGACTGAAATACCGCAGCGTGGCGCTGATGAAGCCGCGCAGGACGCCGGAGCTGTCGTTCGACCAGGGCATCGAATTCGCCGACGGCCTGCGGATCGCCTGATGTCCAGGCAACTCGTCTTCCTGGTCCCCGGATTCTTCGGCTTCACCGCGGTCGGGGCGGTCAGTTATTTCGACAGCGTCGAACGTACGCTGGGCCGCGCGCTGCGCCAGCGTGGCGTCGACGCCCGCATCGTGCGCTGCACGACACGGCCGACCGCGTCGATCCGGCGCCGTGCCATCGACCTGCGCGGCGAGGTCGCGCGCCGTGGCGGCCTCAAGGCCGATGCGCTGCATTTCGTCGGCCACTCGACCGGCGGCCTGGACATGCGGCTGCTGCTGACGCCCGGGCTGCAATCGATGCGTGACGCGTCGTCGCGTCGTATTGCCGGCCGCACGCGCACCGCCATATCGCTGGCGACACCCCACCATGGCACGCCGCTGGCCAATCACTTCGCGACGCTGCAGGGCCAGACGCTGCTGATGGTGCTCAGCGCACTGGCGACGTCGGGTCAGGGTCGGGGCGTGATCGTTGCCGCCGCGCGAGCGATCTCGCTGGCGGCACGCCTGGACGACTGGCTCGGGCGCGCGCCGGGGCCGCTCGACCGCATCGCCTCGGGCCTGCTGGACACGCTGCGGCTCGATCGCGACGATCCGTTCTGGCACTACCTGGACCAGATCCGGCAGGACCAGGGCGCGGTCCTGCAACTCACGCCCGAAGGTATCGATCTGTTCGATGCGGCGGTTGCGAATCACCCGGCCATCGACTACGGCTGCGTGGTCGCCGGTGTGCCCGCGCCGCACGAGGACCTGCATCTGGCCGACGTCCTGAACCCCGAGTTCGTCGCATTGCGTGCGGTGTTCCGGCTGCTGCACGGCCTGACGGCGCGGCCCCATCCGCACTATCCGTATCCGCAGCCGTCGGCGGCCACGCGTCGCCTGCTCGAACACGGCCTCGGCGCCCCGGCGACGCCGGCCAGCAACGACGGCATCGTGCCGGTGCTGAGCCAGCTGCATGGCCGCCTGCTGCATGTCGCCCGCGCCGATCACCTGGACGTGATCGGGCACTACACGCTGGCCGGCGGGGGAACGGCGGACTGGCTGCCGTCGGGCGCCGGCTTCACGCCGCAGGCCTTCGACGCGACCTGGGACGCGGTCGCGGCGGCGATCGCGCGCGCCGGCTCGCGTTGAGTGCACGCCTGCCTGCGGCACCGTGCCGCCGCTCCAGGGCCAGGGCAGGCGCTGCTGGCGCATCAGCACAGCGGCTCCGTCCGGCGCAGCCGCTTTCCGTTGCGGCTAGCGCAGATCGAGTTTCGCCTTGTCCGCCAAAGCCTTCCAGCGCCGCGTGTCCGCGTCGACAAACGCCTGTGTCTCGCGCGCCGTGTGTTGGCCCGCGACCGACCCGCTGGCCATCAGTGCCGGCTTCATCTCGGCAGACGCAGCGATCGCGTTGATCCAGCCGTTGAGCCTGGCCTGCACGTCGACCGGCACGCCGGTGGGCGCGGCGATCACGTACCACTGCGCGGCGTCGAACCCCTGGATGCCGGCCTCCTGCATCGTCGGCACATCGGGAAGACTGTCGATGCGGTAGCGGGTGGTGACGGCGTAGGCCTTGAGCTTGCCGGACTGGATGTGCGGCAGCACCGGCGTCGCGCCGAGAATGGCCAGTGGCACCTGGCCGCCGACGACGTCGATCACCGCCTGGCCACCGCCCTTGTACGGAATGTGGCGCATCGCCGTGCCTGCCGTGGTGTTGAACAATTCGCCTGCCAGATGCTGGGACGTGCCGTTGCCGGATGAACCGTAGCTCCAGGCGTCCGGGTTCTTGCGCATCGCAGCCACCAGTTCGGCCACGGTCGCCGGCGCCGTCGCGGCGCCCCCGACCAGCACCATGGGTCCCTGGGCCAGCGTCGCAATTCCCACCAGCTCCTGGCCGATCTCCGGCGTTCGGGTATGGCTCAAGAGGGGACCGGGCACCGTGATCAGTGTGTAGCCATCGGCAGCAGACCGGGCCGCCGCCTGCAACGCAATGGCGCCGGAAGCCCCCGGCTTGTTCTCGACGACGACAGACTGCCCGGTCTTCTCGGCCAGCTGACGCGCGGCGATACGCGTCAGTGTGTCCAGGCTGCCGCCGGGAGGAAATCCGACGAGCCAGGTGATGGGCCTGGCATGGGGCCAGGCAACAGCATCGCCGGCACCATGAGCGGGCAAGGCCACGGCCATGGCTGCGGCAACAATAAGCGAAAGCCGGATTCGGGAAAAGGACGGCATGGTCATACTCCTTGAAACAGTGGTTGAAGACGATGGGTGTCGCGGCGGCAGCCGACTCAATCCGGCTTGCCCGGTGGCGTGTTCGGCGCCTCCTGGCAGCTCCGGTTGAAAGCCTGCACCATGCGCAGCACCGGCCCCATGACCCAGGTGTTGAACACCAGCACGTCGGTTTCTTCCTTCGGGTCGCGCGTGATGTTGAACAGATAGGGCGACTCGAGCTTGCCCTTGCCTTCGTTGACCTCGGGCTCCCAGTAGAAATGCAGCTTCCAGTCGCGCCACTTGACGGCGCGCAAATCGTTCTTGATGTAGAACAGAAAGCCCTCGCGGGCCGACTTCTGCTGTGCGCCGAAGAAGAAGTCGCTCTGGTCCACGCCGTCGATCGGCCGGTCCGTCGGCACGGGGGCGCCGGCCACGCGCAGCAGCGTGGTGAACAAATCCGTCACATGCACGATCTCGTTGCTGACCCGGCCCGCTGCGACCTGGCCGGGCCAGCGCGCGATCAAGGGCACGCGCAGGCTGCCTTCCATGGCCGTGTGGTAGGTGCCGCGCCAGGGCCCGGCCGTGCCGCGGTACGGCGCGCGGAACTCCGGTCCGTTGTCGCTGCAGAAGATGAACAAGGTGTCGTCGGCAATGCCCATGTGTTCGACCGCGTCCACGATCTGCCCGACCCGGTGGTCCATCTCGACCATGGCATCGGCAAAGTCACCCGCACCGGTGCGGCCCGCGAAGTCACGGTGCGGCAAGGTGGGGAAATGCAGATGCACCAGCGGCAGGTACAGGAAGAAGGGTTTGCCGTCTGCAAGGCTGCGCTGCATGAAGGCACAGGAGCGCTCCACCAGTTCGGCGTCGATGGTGCGGCGCGACTCCAGGTCGTAGACCTTGACCGTCTCCGACGCCTCGCCGCGCCGGCCCTGCATGATGTGCGGCACGTCGGCCACCGCCGGGTCATAACCGACCGTGGAGGTGAACTGGCTCTCGTCCGTGGTGCGCGGGATGCCGTACCAGTCATCGAAGCCGCGGTCCGACGGAAAACGGCCGGGCACATCGCCCAGATGCCACTTGCCGTAGTGCGCGGTGGCATAACCCTGGTCCGACAAGGCCTCGGCCAGGGTCCGCTCCCAGCGCGTCAGGCCCTGCGGCAGGCCGGGCGGCACCGACTGCAGGCAACCGGTGCGGATCGGATGGCGACCGGTCATCAGGGCCGAGCGGGTCGGCACGCAGTCGCTCTCGACATTGAAGTTCTGCAGCAACAGGCCTTCGCGCGCCAGCGCATCGATGCGCGGGGTCGGCGCGCCACGCAAGGCGCCGCCGCCGTAACAGCCGAGCTCACCCCACCCCAGGTTGTCGGCAACGATGAGAACGATATGGGGTTGGGTCATGACACAGGCTTTCAGGGAACAAGCGCTCCAATTTATCGGTTATTACCCGCATCTCGATTACCAACACCCACCATTGCCATGACGAGAAGGAATGACGACTCCAGGCCGCAAACCGCCGTTCTGGAGGCGTGACTCCACGAATACCAAGGGTTACCCCGTAGACTGGTCCGTTGATTGCAGTGGCCCCGCAGGCACGACCACCTCGCGACACGCAACAGCCCCCACTCCCTTGACCCCCATGCGCCCCATCAACTTTCGAACCCTGGATCTGAACCTGCTCAAGGTGTTCGACGCGGTGATGCTCGAGCGCAACGTGACGCGGGCGGCCGAACGCCTGTCGATGACGCAACCGGCGGCCAGCAACGCGCTGCGCCGGCTGCGCGAAGCCACGCGGGAGGAGTTGTTCCTGCCGACCTCGTCCGGTGTGGTGCCCACCGTGCATGCCCAGGGCCTGTGGCCCATCGTCCGCAACGCGCTGCGCAACCTCGAGCAGGCCTTCGTGCCGCAGGACTTCGACGCGCGCAACGACGAGCGCCAGTTCACGCTGGCCATGTCCGATGCCACGGCCGCCTTGTTCGTGCCGGTGCTGGTACAGGCGCTGCAAAGCGAGCGCGCGCGTGTGGACCTGCGCGTGGTCGACCTGCGCACGCGCGATCCGCGCCCGCTGCTCGAGCAGGGCGAGGCGGATGCCGCGCTGGGTTTTTTCCCGGACGTGCGCGCCGCGCTCGCAGCCGAGAGCGAGACGGCCATGACCCGGCTCGAGCCGCTGTACCACTGCCAATACGCCTGCGTGATGCGACGCGATCACCCGCTGGCGGCCGACGGCGCCCTGACGCTGGACGCGTATTGCGCGGCCGACCATCTGCGCGTGAACTTCGCCGGCAGGCCACGCGGCTTCGTCGACGAAGCACTGGCACAACGGGGACGCCGACGTCGCGTGATGCTCACCGTCACGCAGTTCGCGACCGCGGGTTCGGTGGTCCACCAGTCCGACCTGCTGACGGTGTTGCCGCGCAGCTTCGTGCCTGCCACCGGTTTTGCGCCGGAACTGGCGGTGCGGCCGCTGCCGTTCGCGCTGCCCGACATCGAGGTCGGCCTGCTGTGGCATCGACGCCACGAACAGGACACCGCGCAACGCTGGTTGCGCGACACGTTGGCAACGGCCGCCGCGGCCGTCGCCCGCGCCTTGTAACCGGGCCTGCGCACGACCCCGGCGCCGCCTGCGGCCCCATGACGCCGGTTCCGGCGGCGCACGGCATTCGGCCGCGTGATGGCCGCATTCACAGCCGGAATTTCCCAGAACCTAGGGTTTACCCTAGTATCAAGGCTCGGCATGGCAGATCGGTCGTGCCGCCCGCAGCAGGGACTTGCTGCATGTCCATGCGCCCGCCGGCGCCGAAGGAGCCGCCATGAACACCACGACCCACACCGTGTCGATCCATTCCCGCATCACCCCGGACGAAAACCCGCCCGTCATCGCCGGCGTGTCCGCCTGGTTCAGCCGCCTCGGAAGGATCGCCTGGTTCGAAATGCAGGCCTTCGGCGCGCGCCGCGCGTTGCGGGAGATGCGCATGATGGGCCTGGACACCGGAGCCGAGCCTGCGGCGGGAACAGCTTCAACGCAGACGCCGGAACAGCGATCGCGAAAGATTCGAGCGGACTCGCATGCCGTCAATGCCGCACGGCAGGCCGCCCAGGTGCGCGCCATGGCGCGCCGGTACCGGCTGACGGAGCCGGGGTTCGCCTCCGACCTGCTCGCAGCCGCCGACCGCCACGAAACGGCGACTGGCGCCAGCGCCTGACAAAAGACACCATGACCGACACACTGCACAAAAACTACGCACCCAGCGCACTTGCCGCGCTGCAGACCCTGACCACCACCGCGACCGACGCCGTCGTCGCGGCGGCCCACAGTACCTGGGCCTTCCTGAAGATCGTCTTCAACCTGTCCGCCGAGCTCAACCGCATTGCCGACGAATGGGAAGCCACGCGGCCGGAACAGGCCGCGCGCATGCGCGAGGTCGCACGCAAGGGCTGGGACTGGTAGCAAGGCTGCACGCAGCCGACGGCTTGCTAGCGATTTGGGAGCAGCCGGCCGGGCCATCCTGGCGCCACGGCGTCTAGCCAGGCGGCGTGATGCCCTGGCGCGCGAGCAGCAACTCGCGAAACGTCTGCATCAAGGGTGACCACGACGCTCCGTCCCGGCTCAGCAGCACCAGCGTGCGGCGCAGCTCCAGGGGCGCCAGCGGCAAGGCGTTGACCCGGCCAAACCAGTCGCGCAAGGTCGTTGCAGGTACCACGACCAGCAGGTCGGTGGCGGCCACCAGGCCCAGCACCGCACCGGATATGTAGTCCGCCTCGACCGTGACGCGGGGCGGCGGCAGGCCGGCGGCTTCGAGTATCTGCGTCACCAGCCGGCGCGACGCGCCCTCGCGGCTGGACATCACCCAGCTGCAGTCACGCAGGTCGGCGAGTTCGAGCTGCGCACGGTCAAACAAGGGATGTCCGGCACGCGCGGCAACCCGGACCCTGTCCTCCCCCAGTTCCAGCGCCGGGCAGGCGAACGACAGGCCCGGGTACGACGGCGCGACCGCCAGATCGAGCGCGCCGCCTTGCACGGCCACATGCAGCGCGTCGGACTTGGCGATCGTCAGCGACAGGCGCAGGCCGGGACGGCGTCGCACCATGTCGGACAGCACCTGCACCGCCCCGCTGTCACCCGAGGCATCGGTCACACCGATGCGCAGCAGCCCGTCCCGTTGCGCGCGCAGATCGTTTGCCTCGCGCTGCAACGCGGCATGCTGGGCATCGAAACGCAGCGCCGACTCCAGGAACAGGTGGCCGTCGCTGGTGAGCAACACGCCGAGGGCGCCGCGCTCGAACAGGCGCACACCCACCGCCTGCTCGAGCCGACGCAAGGCCTTGGACACCGCCGGCTGCGTCACGCCCACGGACTGGGCGGCGCGGCCGACGTGGCCCAGTCGCGCCACCTCCAGAAAGTAGCGGATGTCGGTCGGTGAAAAAACCATGCCCGAGCTTACCGTGGCCGCAGTGCGGCTTGCGCGGCAGCGCCCGGCGCCATGGAGCGCGGCCGCGCCGCTTCACCGGCCGGCGAAGGCCTGCGGCTTGAGCGATCGCAGGTACACCAACAGCGCGCCCATGTCGGCGTCGCTGATGTTCTTGTAGAAGCCGAAACCCATTGGCGGCCGATACGGCTTGCCGTCGCGGCCGACACCGTCGCGCACGGCCTTGATGATCTGCGCGTCGGTCCAGTCCTTGAGCCCGGTCGGATGCGGAGTCAGGTTGCGCGACACGCTCTCGCCCCACGGACCCTTGAACACCTGTCCGCCGGCACCGAGCCGGGCGTGCTGCAGCATGCCCTTGTCGTCGCGCGGCGTATGGCATTCCATGCAGTGGCCGATCTGCGCCAGGTATTCGCCGTAGGCGCGCTTGTTGCTCGCCGGCGGCGCCTTCACGGTCTTGATCGGGGGGCCATACGCGGGCGGCAGCGGCATGTTGTAGGTCGAGCGCTGTACCACGTTCTTCACCGCGGGCTGGGCCCGCAGGTAGGCGATGATGGCCTTGAGGTCATCGTCCGACAGATCGCGGTAGAACTCGATCGGCATCGGCGGGCCGATGATGCTGTTGTCGGGCCGTACCCCCTCGCGGATCGCCTTGGCCAGCTGGGCGTCGGTCCACTTGCCGATGCCGGTGTCCGGATCGGGCGTGATGTTGGACGCGTAGGCCTTGAAGGCCGGCTCGTCGAACACCATGCCACCGGAGAGCCCCTTGTCGAACAGCGGCTCGCCCTTCTCGCCGCGCGCCACATGGCAGTTGCCGCAGGCGACGATGCCGTTCATCAGGTATTTGCCGCGTTCGAGCACGGCGACGTCGGGGCCGGCCGCCGCGACCTGCGTCGAGACCATGGCCATCAAGGTCACCACGAGAAAGTTGTGGATGCGCATGTCGTCCTCCCGGAAATGGCTGTCACCAATACGTAGGTGCCGTGATCGGCACTTGATCGACGTCAAGTGTCTCGACCGTATCATGCACGGCCGCTGTCGCGCAAGCGCCATGCGTGGGGTGGCGCCGCGCTGCGTCGCGTCGGCGCAGCGGGGACAATGCGCCGATGAACACCCCCGCAGCAGAAACCGGACACCGACAGACCCGCTACGTGCCACCGGCCGGCGCGACCGAGTTCGTGCTGGTGCGCCATGGCGCATCGGAGCCGTATGTACCGCAACGGCCGTTTGCGCTGGTCGATGGCCATGGCGACCCGGCCTTGTCCGAGGAAGGGCTGGAACAGGCGCGCCGGGTCTGCGATCGGCTGGCGCGCGAGCGCATCGACGCCGTC
>JBFIDI010000085.1:0-15255 GCA_041581405.1 Burkholderiaceae bacterium | reverse complement strand
GGCTTCGCGATCGGCAGCGACTTCGCCGCGATCGCCAGGGCCCAGGGCTGCCACGGCATCACGGTCACCGCGCCGGCACAGGTCGACGAGGCCTTGCGCGAGGCGCGGCGGCTGAACGAGACCGGCGTGCCGGTGCTGATCGACGTGCGTATCGCCAAACACGACTATTCCGATCATTTCGTCGCCGTGCACCATGAGCGCATCGACCACTGAACCGATCGGTGCGCGGGCTATCTCGCCGGAGCAGGCGGCGCTGATCCGGCGCTTCCGGGCGGATCCGCTGGCCGCGCCCGATGCGCAGCTGCGCGCCTTCCTGCTGCCGCTGCGCAACCTGCCGGCGGCGCGCAAGCATGCGCTGATGCGCCTGCCGGCGCAGCAGGCCTGGACGCTGGTGCGGCTCGGCGGCCGCGAGGCCCCGGTCGAGATCGTCGGCGGCCGCTGGCACGCGCGTGCCGATGCCGAATGGGCGGTGTTCCGGGCCCGTTGGCAGGCCGTGCATGGATGGGATCCGGAGCGCCTCGATGACTGACGTCGTCGGTTACCTGGACCGCTGGTCGGCGCAGCCGGGCGACCGCGTGGCCGTGCACCTGTCCGGCGCCGGGCCCGGAGCCGCCACGGTGACGCTGGTGCGCCTGGGGCGTGGCGAACAGCGCGACGAACCCGACGGCATCGTGTTCGAGACCGTGGACTCCGTGCCCGCGCAGGCCGTGACGCTGCGCCACCAAGCGGTCGACGCCGGCTCGCATGCGCGGATCGATGTGCTGGCCGACCTGCCGCTGGCCGATGCCAGCCTGGCCGTGCTGGTGCAGCCATGGCTGGTGTCCGGCGAGCAGCAGGTGGTCGTTGCGTTGCAAGGTGCCGATGCGCAGCGCGGCGTGCGGGTCGCGATCGATGGCGCCGGTCATGTCGCACTGCGCGCCGGCGACGCACAGGCCACGAGCCCGCAGCCCGTGTTTGCGCGCCACTGGAGCCTGTGGCTGCTGCACTGGTGCGCCACCTCCGTGCAGCTGGACATCGTCGACGTGCGCTCTAGCCGGCGCACGACCTTGACCGTGTCGCTGCCAGCCGCGCTGCCGGCCTGGCAGAGTCTGACGCTGGCGGGTGAGCCACGGCCGGACGGCACGGTTGATGCCCATTTCGACGGCCGGCTCGAGCGCCCGGTGGTGTGGCCGTCGACGGTGTCGTGCGACGCGGCGCTGGACGCGTTGCTGCGCCAACGCGGCCTGCCCGACGGGGCGCTTGCGTGCTGGGACTTCGCTCCCCACGCGCAGCAGTCCCTGCTGCCCGACCTCGGGCCGCATGGATTGCACGGCCGGCTCGTGCAAGGCCCCAAACGGGCGGTGCGCGGCGCACGCTGGAGCGGCTCGGTGTTCGACTGGCGGCAGGCGCCCGAACAATATGCCGCCGCGCATTTCCACCGGGACGACCTGACCGACGCGCGCTGGCAGCCCGATGTCTGGATCGAGCTGCCGCCCGACCTGCGCTCGGGTGCGTATGCGGTGCGGATCCGGCGCGAAGATGCCGACGCCAACAACAACAGCCTGACCGGCGGCCTGTGCCGCCTGCCGCTGTTCGTGCGGCCGGCAACCGCGCCGCCACCCGGCGAGGCCGTGGTCGCGGTGGTGTTTTCGACCTTCACCTACCTGGCGTACGCGAACGACCGCTGTGCGTTGTTCGGCCACAACCCCGAGGTGCTGGCCGACCAGGCGATCACGCTCGAGCCGACCGACGTGTTGTTGTCGCAGCATCCGCAGTGGGGCTTGTCGCTGTACGACACGCATCGCGACGGGGCCGGCGTCAGCACCACGTCGCGCTGGCGCCCGATACCCGGTTTCCAGCCTGACCAGCGGGCCTGGCAGGCCGGTGAAGGTTCGGGCCGCTGGAACTATCCGGGTGACCTGCTCCTGGTCGAATGGCTGGAACGCGAAGGCATCGCCTGGCATGCGTTCACCGACGACGACCTGCACGCCGGCGGCAGCGCATTGCTGGCGCCGTACCGCACGGTGCTCACCGGCAACCATCCCGAATACGCGACGACCGGACTGCTCGACGCCTACCGCGGCTTCGTCGCCGGCGGCGGACGCATGATCTACCTGGGCGGCAACGGTTTCTACTGGAAGGTGGCCTGCCACCCGCAACACGACGGCGTGCTCGAACTGCGCCGGGCCGAGGACGGCAACCGCAGCTGGGCCGAGGAGCCCGGCGAGTATTACCACGCGTTCGACGGCGGTTACGGCGGCCTGTGGCGCCGCAACGGGGTGGCGCCGCAAAGCTGGCTCGGTGTCGGCTACAGCGGCCAGGGGTTCCGGCGCAGCGTGGGGTACGAGCGCACAGCCGGGTCCGACCTGCCGCAGGTCGCATTCGTGTTCGACGGTGTGCCGGCGCGCAGCTTCGGCACGCGGGGCGTGATCGGCGGCGGCTGTGCCGGCGTCGAGGTGGACCGGCAGGACACGGCCCTGGGCTCCGATCCGCTCGGCATCCGGCTGGCCAGCTCGGTGCCGTTCGATGCGACCTATTTCGTGGCCAACGAGGAGTTGCTGGTGTCGCGCCCGACGATCAGCGGCCCGTTTTCGCCCGGCCTGCGCGCCGACGTGGTGCTGCAGTCGTCGGCGGGGGGTGGCGCGGTATTCTGTACCGGATCGATCGCATGGGTCGGTGGCCTGGCGGCCGTCGGCGGTGACCCGGACGTGCAGCGCATCACCCGCAACGTATTGACGCGTTTCCTCGATCCGGCGCCGCTGGAGGTGGAGCGTGGAGAGGCCGACTGACATGAACAAGGAGACAAGCCGATGCCGACCGTCTTGATCACTGGCTGCGACACCGGCCTGGGGCGCGCGTTCGCGCAGCAATATGCGCGCGACGGCTGGAACGTTTGGGCCACCTACCGCGACCTGGCCAATACCATCGCGGACGACCGCATCCGGCACGCGGCGCTGGACGTCACCGCGTTCGCGCAGTTCGACGCCCTGCGCGCGCTGGTGGGGGCCGAGCCGATCGACCTGCTGGTCTCCAACGCCGGCATCGGCCTGGACATCGGCAAGCTCGGCGAGCTCAACTTCGACTACGTGCAGCGCATGTTGTCGGTCAACCTCGTGGGGGCGCTCAAGCTGGTCGAGACCTTCGTCGACAACGTCGCGGCCAGCCAGCTGCGACGCATCGTGCTGGTGACCAGCCGCATGGGATCGATCGAGTCCAATCTCAGTGGCGGCCACTACGGCTACCGGGCGAGCAAGGCCGGCCTGAACGCGGTCGGGCGCA
This sequence comes from Burkholderiaceae bacterium, assembly GCA_041581405.1. Lineage (GTDB taxonomy): Bacteria > Pseudomonadota > Gammaproteobacteria > Burkholderiales > Burkholderiaceae_C > CAISIP01. The sequence goes on along the minus strand of JBFIDI010000085.1, from coordinate 11,997 downwards.
GCCTGGCCATCGACCTGTACCCGCGCGGCGTGGCGGTGACGATGATCCATCCCGGCTGGGTCAGCACCCAGGGCGGAGGCCCGCAGGCACCGATGGATGCGGACCAGAGCGTCGCGTCGATGCGCGACGTGGTCGCGCGCATGGGCAACCACGAGACCGGCAGCTTCGTCAGTTACGACGGCAGGAGCCTGCCATGGTGAACCACGAAGCCGGCTTCGATGCCATCGTCGCGGGCGGGCGCGTCATCGATCCGGCCAACGACGTCGATGCGGTGTGCGACATCGGCATCCGCGACGGCCGGGTCGCCGCGCTGGCGCCCGTGTTGCCGCGCCCGCCGGGCGTGCCGATCCACGATGCCGACGGCCTGCTCGTGGTGCCGGGCCTGATCGACCTGCACACCCATGTCTATGCCAAGGCCACCTCGTACGGCGTCGACCCGGACCGCGTGGCCTTGCGCGCCCAGGTCGCCACCATGGTGGATGCGGGCAGCGCGGGGGCGGGCACCTATGCGGGTTTCCATTCCTTCGTGATCGAGCCGGCCCGTACCCGGGTGCTGGCCTTCCTGAACATCTCGTTTCCGGGCATCTTTGCGTTCGACCGCGACGTGATGGTCGGCGAGGCCGCGCACCACACGCTGCTGCACGTGCCGCGCTGCGTGGAGGTTGCCCGCGCGTACGCGGACTCCGTCGTCGACATCAAGGTGCGCCTGGGCGGCGCCGTCTCCGGCGACCTGGGCCTGCAGGCGCTGGACAAGGCCCAGGAGGCAGCGGTCGAACTCGGGCTGCCGGTCATGTGCCACGTCGGGCGCCCGCCGCCGAGCTACGCCGAAATCGTCGACCGCCTGCGACCGGGCGACATCCTGACCCATTGTTTCCGTCCGGCGCCGAACGCGCCGGTGGACGACGCGCGCAAGGTGCTGCCGTCGGTGCGCGCCGCGCGCCGGCGCGGCGTATTGTTCGACATCGGCCACGGCATGGGCGCCTTCGGTTTCGACAGCGCCGAGGCGGCGCTGGCCGACGGCTTCGCGCCGGACACGATTTCCAGCGACGTGCACGGGCTCAGCGTCGACGGGCCTGCCTACGACCTGCTGCACACGATGAACAAGCTGCTCAACTGCGGCATGCCGGTGAACGACGTGGTGCGCACCGTCACCGTGACCCCGGCCCGGGCCATCGGACGGCCGCAGCTCGGGCAGCTGGCGGTCGGCGCCTGCGCCGACCTCGCCTTGTTCCGACTCGCGGACGTGGCGCTGCGTTTCGTCGACGTGACCGGTGCGCATCGCGACAGCGCGCGGCTGCTCAAACCCGCCGGCATGTTGCGTGCCGGCCGCTGGTGCGATGCGCAGCCGCGGCCATGGGAATTCCCGCGCATGGCCGATGGCGGCTGAGCGCGTCCATGCCGGCCACCGGGTGCGCCGGGCCGGATTTCAAATCAGGAGCAGACCATGACACAGACATCACGACCGGAACCGGTCCCGCCGACACGGATTGCGATCGCCGGTTTCGGCGCCTGGGGCCAGATGCATGCCAAGGCGATCGACGCGATCGACGGCGCGCAAGTGGTCGCCGTGCTCGCGCGCAGCGACGCGGCGCGTACGGCGGCGCGCGATCTGGTGCCGCAGGCCGTCGTCGTCGACGAATTGGACGCGTTGCTGGCCCTCGAGGGGGTCGACGTGGTCAACGTCACCCTGCCCAACCATCTGCATGCCGCCACGGCGGTGCGCGCGCTCGATGCCGGCCGGCATGTGTTCCTCGAGAAACCGATGGGACTGGACCTGGCCGAATGTGACGCGGTGGCGGACGCCGCCCGGCGCAACACGCGGCAGGTGGCCGTGAACTACGAACTGCGGGTGTCGCGCCAGTGGGGCCTGGTGCGCGAGCAGATTGCGCAAGGAGTGCTGGGCACGGTGCGTTACCAGCACCTGACGCTGTTCCGCAAGCCGTTTCGCACCGGTGCCGGCGGGTGGCGCTACGACCCGGCCCGGGTCGGCTCCTGGGTGCTGGAGGAACTGGTGCATTTCATCGACCTGGTGCTCTGGTATGCCGAAGCCGACGGCATGCCGTGCCGGGTGTCGGCCTTCGGCGGCGACCCGGAGCGGCCGCTGGCCGATTTCCAGACCGTGGTGCTGCAATGGCGCGGCGGGGCGACGGCCGTGCTCAGCCAGTGCCTCGGAGGGTTCGAGCACCATACCGTGCTCGAGGTGGCCGGCAGCCAGGGCGCGTTGCGGACCTGGTGGAGCGGCGCGATGGATCGCACCACGACACCGAGTTTCGACATGAAACTGCGCCGGGGCGATGCCGATGCGGTGTCGCTCGAGATCCCGTTGTCGGGCGAGGTCTTCGAGCTGGAGGAACACCTGCGCCAGGCCTATGCCGGCTTTGCCGAGGGCCGCTCGGTGATGTCGCCGCAGCAGGCCCGTCCCAGCATCGTTGTCGCGCTGGCGGTCGACCAGGCGCTGCGCGAAGGCCGGGCCGTGGACCTGGCCTGACGGCGGGCGCGTACCCGCCGCGCCGGTCTCAGCCCAGGCTGGCGTGGATATGCTCGCGCACCCGCGGGTAGATGTGCTGGTTCCACTTGCGCCCGCTGAAGACGCCGTAGTGGCCGACGCCGGTCTGGACGTGATGGGTCTTGCGGTACGGCCGGATGTTCGGGCACAGGTCCTGGGCGGCGACGGTCTGCCCGATGGAGCAGATGTCGTCGCGTTCGCCCTCGACCGTCATCAGCGCGGTGCGACGGATCGCCGCGGGGTCCACGGTGCGCCCCCGGTATTGCAGCACGCCGCGCGCCAGGTCGTAGGTCTGGAACACCTTTTCGACCGTCTCGAGGTAGAACTCGGCCGGCAGGTCGTTGACGGCCAGGTATTCGTCGTAGAAGACGCGGATCGTGTCGGCCTTGTCCAGTTCGCCCTCGACGAGGTACCGGTACAGGTCCTTGAAGGCATTCTGGTGCCGTTCCAGGTTCATGCTCATGAAGGCGCCGAGCTGCACGAAACCCGGATAGACCCGGCGCATGTAACCCTTGTGCGGAAGCGGCACGGTGCTGATCAGGTTTTTTTCGAACCATGTGATCGGCTTGCTGGTGGCCAGGGTGTTGACCCCGGTCGGGTTGACGCGGCAATCGACCGGGCCGGCCATCAGCGTCAGGCTGCGCGGTTGGGCCGGATCGTCGTCTTCGGCCATCAGGGCGGTGGCCGCGAGTGCGGCCACGCAGGGCTGGCACACGGCGACCACGTGGGTGCCGGGGCCGATGGCGCGGATGTAGCGCATCATGTGGTCGATGTAGTCGTCGAGTCCGAACCCGCCCTCGCGCAGGCTGACGTCGCGCGCGTTGTGCCAGTCCGTGATGTAGACGTCGTGGTCCTGCAGCAGCGTGCGCGTGGTCTCGCGCAGCAGCGTCGCGAAGTGGCCGGACAGCGGCGCCACCAGCAAGACCGGCGGCTGCCCGGCGAGCGTGTCGTCTTCCTTGCGGAAATGCAGCAGGCTGCCGAACGGCAGCTTCATCACGGTGTGTTCCGTGACCGCGATCGCCTGCTCGCCCACGTTCACGTGGTCGATGCCGAAGGCCGGCCGGGAATGCGTCAATCGCATGCGCGAGAAGACTTCCATCGATGCCGCTGTCCGGCGCAGCAGCGACCCTTCGGTCCTGCCGAGCCAGAACGTGGCTGCGACGCCTTGCGCCAGCAGGCGAAGGGGCGACAGGAGGTCGGACTGTGTCTGGTAGGCCTGGTACAACATGGGACTCCTGGTTCTGAACGGTCGCTGCGGGACCCGGGCCTGCGCCATGCAGGCAAGTTACGGGCCAGCGCGCGGACCCGAGCCAGGCCATGGCGATGACTGGCACAAGGCTTGCGTGACCGTGTGCCATCGACAGCTCACTTCAGGAGATTACCGTGGCCAAGGCCGTGCTCACCATCAGCAGCAAGAACTACGGGGCCTGGTCGCTGCGGGGCTGGCTGCTGGCCCGGCTGGCCGGCCTGGAATTCACGGAGAAGGTGATTCCTCCGGACGACCCGGAGATGAAGGCCGAGATGCTGCTGCTGTCGGCCTCGATGCGGGTGCCGTCGCTGCAGCATAACGGCGTCGAGGTCTGGGACACGCTGGCGATTGCCGAGTACCTCAACGAAATCAAGCCGCAGGCGAAACTGCTGCCCGCCAGCGTGAAGGACCGTGCGCATTGCCGCGCGGTGTGCGGCGAGATGCATTCGGGATTCGCGTCGATGCGCGGCGCGTTGCCGATGAACATCAAGGCGCGTTTCCCCGGCTTCACCGTCTGGTCGCGCGCGCAGACCGACATCGACCGCGTGTTGGCGATCTGGCAGGAATGCCTGACCCGTTACGGCGGGCCGTTCCTGTTCGGCAAGTCACCGACCGTGGCCGACGCGATGTACGCGCCGGTGGTCACGCGTTTCCTGACCTACGACGTGCCCGTCGACGCGCAGGCGGGAGCCTACTGCAAGCACATCATGGCGCTGCCTGCGATGCAGGAATGGGTGGCCGCCGCCAAGGCGGAGCCCGACGAGATCGACGAACTGGACGCCGAGTTCTGAGGCCGCCGAACCGCGCCGAGGCGCCTGCGGCAGGCGTCAGGCGGCGTTCGCCCGCGGCCAGGGCGTGGGGGCCGGCACCTCGGCCGCCGGCTCCACGTCGATCGACTTGAAGTCCGCCGGCGAGACGATTTCCAGGTATTCCATGTCGGGCGAGTAGTCGAACAGGTAGTGCCGAACCCCCGGTCGCTGGTGGACGCAGTCGCCCGCCTCGACCAGTGTCTCCTGGTCCTCGTACATGAACCGGGCCCAGCCCTTGAGCATGATGACGATCTGGAAGTCCGCCTCATGGCGGTGCCATCCCGTGCCTTCTGCTGGTGCCATGTTGGCCCGGACAAGGTGCGCAATCACCTTGCCATGGGTGGCCTTGGCAATGCCCAAGTCGCGGTACAGGAAGAAATCGCGCAAACCTCCGGATACATAAGGGGTGTCGTTCGCCTTCACATGGGAAAACTCGGTGCTGGTGGCAGCTGTCATGAGAACCTCCGCGTCGGTTGATGGTGCACGGGTCGTGCCCGTCCGGATGGCTAGCAGGTTCTGTTCCAGCGCCGCCGGTCCCGGCGTCGCGGGCGGTTCCGTCCCCGTGCCGGCAGGCGCCCGGTGAGCGCCGGTTGTGGCCACAATGGAGAGGCACGGGGTTCGCGGGCATGGTCCGCCGCCCGCGCCACGCACCGGCATCCATACCAGGGGACACGACATGGCCAAGGATTTTTCTGCGATGGAAGACAGCAACCGCTCGTCGAATCCGTCGATCCACGCGGTATCCGATCCGGCGCGCCGGGTGGTGTTGCGCGGCGGCACCGCCGCGGCCCTCGGGGCACTGCTGGCACCGATGGCCGGTTGTGCCGTGTCCGGTGCGGCCGCAAGCGGCCCACGGCTGGGATTCACCGGCATACCGCCCGGTGTCGGCGACAAACTCGTGGTGCCCGACGGCTACGTGGCCCGGGCGATCGCCGCCTGGGGCGAGCCGGTCGGCATTCCCGGCAACATGCCGGCGTTCCGGTTCGATGCCTCCAACAGCGCCGCCGAGCAGGCGGTGCAGATCGGCATGCACCATGACGGCGTGGAGTTTTATCCGCTGGCCGGGAGCTCTTCGCACGGCCTGATCGCGATCAACCACGAATACACCGACGACGGCCTGCTGCACGTGGACGGGTTCAGCGACATGAACGCCGGGAAGGTCGAGAAGGCGCAGAACGCCCATGGCCTGTCGGTGTACGAGGTCGAGCGCAAGGGCGACGACTGGCGGATGGTGCGCCCGTCGCGTTATGCACGGCGCTTCACGATGGACACGCCGTTCGCGGTGCAGGGCCCGGCCGCCGGCCACCCGATGATGCGCACGGCGGCCGACCCGGCCGGCCGCACCGTGCGGGGCACGCTGAACAACTGCGCCAGCAGCCAGACGCCGTGGGGCACCTACCTGTCGGGCGAAGAGAACTGGATGGGGTATTTCGGTCATGGCGACACGATCGATGCGCACCAGAAGCGCTGGGGCGCGCGCAAGGACGGTGCCTACCGGTGGGACAAGTTCGATGCGCGTTTCGACGCGGCGAAGAACCCGAACGAACCGAACCGTTTCGGCTGGGTGGTCGAGGTCGACCCGATGGATCCGGCCAGCACGCCGGTCAAGCGCACCGCGCTCGGTCGCGCCGCGCACGAAGGTGCCTGGGTGGCGGTGACCCGCGACGGCCGCGCGGTCGTGTATTCGGGCGAGGATGCGCGTTTCGAATACATCTACCGCTTCGTCAGTCGCGACCGCATCGCGCCGGGCGGCGCCCGGGCCAACCGCGAACTGCTCGATCACGGCATTTTGTACGTGGCGCGTTTCGACGCCGACGGACGCGGCCAGTGGATACCGCTGGTGCATGGCCAGGGACCGCTGACCGCGGCCAACGGTTTTGCCGACCAGGGCGAGGTGCTGATCAAGGCGCGTCAGGCCAGCGACCTGCTCGACGCCACGAAGATGGACCGGCCCGAGTGGCTGGCGATCGACAAGGGCAGCGGCTGGGTCTATTGCACGCTGACCAACAACAGCCAGCGCGGCGGCAACAACCGCCCCGGCGTCGACGCGGCCAACCCGCGCGCCAACAACACCATGGGCCAGATCATTCGCTGGAAGGAGGACGGCGACTTCGACGGCGCCCGGTTCCAGTGGAACCACCTGTTGCTGGCCGGCGACCCGGCCAACGAACGGGCCGAGGCCCGCGGCAATATCCGGGGCGATATCTTCGCGTGCCCGGACGGCATCGGATTCGATCCGCGCGGCGTGTTGTGGATCCAGACCGATGCCGGCGCCAGCCAGATGAACCAGGGCGAGTTCCGGAACATCGGCAACAACCAGATGCTGGCCTGCGACCCGGCCACCGGCGAGACCCGCCGTTTCCTGACCGCGCCGACCCATTGCGAGGTCACCGGCGTGACCTTCACGCCGGACGGCCGCACCCTGTTCATCAGCATCCAGCACCCGGGTGAGACGCCGGGCGGGCGCAGCGACCCGGCCGAGCCGGACAAATACTCGAACTGGCCGGACTATCGGGTTGGCGGCCGCCCGCGTTCGGCGACGGTGGTGATCCGCAAAAAGGACGGCGGCCTGATCGGGACCTGAGGCCCCCCGGCGCGGGTTGCCGCCCGGCCCGGTTCAGCCCTTGGCGACGGTGGCGTGCCCGCCGAAGCCCTTGCGCATCAGCGACAGCAGCTTGTTGCCGGTATCGGCCTTGCCCTGGGAGCTGAAGCGTGCCATCAGCGCGGCGGCGATCACCGGCACCGGCGTGCCCTGGCGGATGGATTCGTCGACGGTCCAGCGGCCTTCGCCGGAATCGGCCACGACCGGGGCGACGGATGCCATGGCCGACGGGTCCTGCAGTGCGGTCGTGGTCAGGTCGAGCAACCACGAGCGCACCACGCTGCCGTGACGCCAGGTCTCGGCCACGGCGCCCAGGTCGGGCGTGAGCTCGGGCCGGCCGGCCATCAATGCGAAACCCTCGGCGTAGGCCTGCATCATTCCGTATTCGATGCCGTTGTGGACCATCTTGGTGAAATGGCCGGCTCCACTGGGGCCGCAATGCAGCCAGCCGCGGTCCGGTGCGGGGGCCAGGGTCTGGAACAGTGGCGTGAGCGCGTCGATTGCCTGTTGCGTGCCGCCGGCCATCAGGCAATAACCTTCGGCCAGTCCCCATACGCCGCCGGATACGCCGCAGTCGACGAAATCGACGCCGCGTTGTTGCCAGTGGCGCGCCCGCGCCTGCGAGTCGAGGTAGTTGGCGTTGCCTCCGTCGACCAGCACGTCGCCCGGCTGCAACAGGGACTCCAGCGCCGCCAGGGTCTGTTCGGTGATGGTGCCGGCCGGCAACATCAACCAGACCAGGCGCTGCCGCGTGCCCGGCTGCGCCGCCACGCCGGCCGCCAGCTCGGCATGCAGCGTGACCCCGGCTTCGCCCGCCAGGGCCTGCCGCGCCTCGGGCGACGGGTCGAAGCCGTGCACGGTGAAGCCGCCGCGCGCGAGCCGGCGCGCCATGTTGGCGCCCATGCGGCCCAGGCCGACGATGGTGGGGGCGGGGCGGATGTCGGTCGGGTGGGTGCTGGTGGTCATGGTCTGGATCGCAGGAGGGGTGCCGGGACGGTGGGGATGAACAGGGGCCAGGTACGTGTCGTCCGGTGGGTTCTATCCGAGTGCAGCCGGATCTGCAATCGGCGTGTACGACGATCGTGGTGCGGCCATGGTCGCTGCGTTCAGGTTGCCACCGGCCGCTGCGGCCGGATCGCGAAGACGAACAGCAACGAGCCGCAGCCGGCCGTCAGCGCCAGCACGGTGAAGCCGGCGCGGTAGTTTCCGGTCAGGTCGGCCAGCATGCCGGCCACCATCGGGCCGGCGATCTGGCCCAGTGCAATGATGACCGCCGACAGTCCCAGGATCATGCCGATCGCGTTGCGCCCGAAATAGTCGGCACGGATCGACTGCATCAACGGGCCGCGCAGGCCCCAGGCCATGCCGTGCAGCACCGCGAACGCCGCGACCTGGGCCGGATGCGTGGCATAGGTCAGCAGCAGCAGGCCGAGCATGTGGCCGAGCATGCACACGGCGGCCAGCATGCGTTTTTCGAACCGGTCGCCGATGGTGGCGCTGAGCACCACGCCGCCGACCTGGCCGAAGGTCAGGATCATGATGAAGAACGCGGCCTGGGTCACCGTATAACCCAGGCCTTCCTTCATGTGCGTGATCGCGTGCACGTTGACCGCCGTCACCACCAGCAGCGCGAAGCCGTGGCCGAGTGCGAGCAGCCAGAAGGCACGGGTGCGCAGCGCCTGGCGGACCGAGAATTCGACCCGGGGCGTGGGTGCGCTGGCGACGGAGCCGGCGGTCTGCGCCGGTGCCTCCGGCAGGCCGTCGACGGTATCGCCCTGGTCCTGCGGCCGCCAGCGGATGACGCGCGACAGCGGCAGGCCCAGCACGATGATGATGACGCCCGAGCCGAACGCGGTGGCGCGCCAGCCGTAGGTCGCCATGCTCCAGGCGACCGCCGGCACCGCGACGCCGCCCAGCGCCAGGCCCATGCTCATGACGGACAAGGCGCGCGCACGGTAACGCTCGAACCACTGGATCAGGGACACGGTGAGCGGGAAGAAACCCCCCAGGCTCATGCCCACGGCCATCATCACGGCGCTGACGTAGAAGCCGGCCAGCGTCTCGATCTGGCTCAGCAGCAGAAAGCCGCAGCCGAACACCAGCATCCCGATCTGCAGCATGGCGCGCGGGCCGAAACGGTCCAGCAACCAGCCCAGCGCGGGCCCCAGGATGGCGGTCTCGACCGACTGCAGCGCGGCCGCGCCGGACAACGCGGTCTTGCTCCAGCCGCGTTCGTCGGACAACACGGCCACGTAGGCGCCGAACGACTGCATCAGCAATGCCGACTGCAGGAACTGCAGCATGCCGGCCGCGCCGGCCATGCGCCATCCGTAGAAGATCTTCACGCCAGCAGAGCCACCGTCATTGCGCCCGGGCGGAGACGATGCGGCCGGTCAAGGGATAGGCCGGGTCGGTGAAGCCGGGCGTGGACGGGTGGCCTTGCGGCACCAGCGAGTCGACCAGGGCCTCGTCCTGCGCATCGAGCCGGAACGCGACGGCGGGCAGGTAGTCCTGCCACTGCGCCAGCGTGCGCGGCCCGGCGATGACGGAGCTCACCATGCCGTTGGCCAGCACCCAGGCGGTCGCGAACTGGGCCAGCGTGACGCCGCGCGCCTGGGCATGCCCGGCCAGCGTCTGCGCGATGACCAGCGACTCCTGGCGGAACTCGGTCTCCACCATGCGCTTGTCGGCGCGTCCGGCCCGTGTCGTCGGGTCGGGCGCCGCGCCGGGCGCGTACTTGCCGGTCAACACGCCGCGTGCGATCGGGCTGTACGAGGCCACGCCGATGCCATGGTGGTGGCAGGCCGGCAGGATCTCGACCTCGGGCATGCGGTTGAGCAGGTTGTAGTAGGGCTGGCAGACCACGGGCTGCGGCACGCCGAGCCGTGCGGCGATATGCACCATCTCGGTGATGCGCCAGCCGCGGAAGTTCGACACACCCCAATACCGGATCTTGCCGCTGCGCACCATGTCGCCCATGGCGCGCACGGCTTCCTCCAGGTCCATGCCGGCGTAGTCGCGGTGCATGTAGTAGATGTCGATGTGGTCGGTCTGCAGCCGGCGCAGGCTGACATCGACCTCGCGCATCATCCAGCTGCGCGAATAATGCGCCTCGTTCGGGCGCTGCGACATCGGGTTGCCGAGCTTGGTGGCCAGGACCCAGTCGTGGCGCCGGTCGCGGATCAGCGCACCGGTCATCTCCTCCGATGCGCCCTTGGTGTAGACGTCGGCGGTGTCGATGAAGTTCACGCCCGTGTCATGGGCGTGGGCGACGATGCGTTCGGCTTCGTCGCGCGCGGTCTGGTCGCCGAACATCATGGTGCCCAGGCACAACGCGGACACGCGCAGGTTGCTCTTGCCGAGATTGCGGTACAGCATGGTCGATCTCTCTTTGGTCGGGTGGTCAGGCCAATCTTAACCAAATGGCTGCACGGGCGCCGGACGGCTCTTGGAACTTGGCGGCCTGCCCCCAGGTCCTAGAATGATCGCGTCGCATCCCGGCGTCCGCCCGAACAACATTTCCAGCACCCATGGTTCCTCACCTCGTCACCGCATTGACCGGCCCGATCAACGAACTGGAGCAGCGCGTGCTGGACTCCATGCCGGCGATCGAGCGCTGGTTCCGCCTCGAATGGATGGAACACACGCCGCCGTTCTACAGCTCGGTCGATATCCGCAACGCGGGTTTCAAGCTCGCGCCGGTGGACACCAACCTGTACCCCAGCGGCTGGCAGAACCTGACGCCGGCGATGATGCCGCTGGCCGTGCAGGCGGCGATGGCGGCCATCGAGAAGATCTGCCCCGAGGCGCGCAACCTGCTGATCGTGCCCGAGAACCCGACCAAGGACAGTTTCTACCTGGCGGGTGTGGCCCAGTTGCAGCGCATCTTCCACATGGCCGGCATGAACGTGCGCGTCGGCTCGATCAATCCGGAGATCACCAAGGTCACGACCATCGACCTGCCCAATGGCGAGCAGGTCAAGCTCGAGCCGGTGGTGCGCAGCAAGCGCCGGCTGGGCGTGAAGAATTTCGATCCCTGCACCATCCTGCTCAACAACGACCTGAGCGCCGGCGTGCCCGGCATCCTGGAGGACATCCACGAACAATACCTGCTGCCGCCGCTGCACGCGGGCTGGTTCACGCGGCGCAAGAGCCGGCATTTCCAGAGCTACGAGGAAGTCTCCAAGCGTTTCGGCAAGTTGCTCGGGGTCGATCCCTGGCTGATCAACCCCATGTTCAACAAGTGCGGCGAGGTCGACCTGGGTTCGGACGCCGGCATGGAGTGCCTCAACACCAACGTCGATGCCTTGCTGACCAAGATCCGGCGCAAGTACAAGGAATACGGCATCAACGAGAAACCCTTTGTCGTCGTCAAGGCCGACGACAGCAGCACGGGTTTCGGCGTGATGACGGTGCGCGACGTCAAGGACCTGGCCCGCGTGCGCGCCGACGGCAAGTCACGCACACCGGCGCCGCTGGAGGTGATCGTGCAGGAAGGCGTGTTGACCAACGAACGCATGAACGATGCCGTGGCCGAACCGGTGGTCTACATGGTGGACCGTTACGTGGTGGGCGGCTTCTACCGCGTGCACGCCGGCCGGGCCAGCGACGAAACACTCAATGCGCCAGGCTCCAGCTACGTCCCACTGGCTTTTGCCGAGAGTACGCACTTACCCCAGCCAGGAGTTCGCCCGGGCGCCAGCGCACCGAACCGCTTCTACATGTATGGCGTGATCGGCCGCCTGGCGATGTTGTCGGCGAGTTACGAGCTCGAAGCCACCGATCCGGACGCCGAGGTCTACGACTGACGCTGCCGCCGCGGCAACAGTTG
>JBFIDI010000084.1:0-15265 GCA_041581405.1 Burkholderiaceae bacterium | reverse complement strand
GGCGCTGGTCGAACATCCGCTGGTGCGAAAAGTCGCTTTTACCGGTTCCGACAAGACCGGCGAGCATATCTATGCCACCGCGGCCAAGGGGCTCAAGCGGGTCAGCCTGGAACTCGGCGGCAAGTCGCCGAACATCGTGTTTGCCGACGCCGACCTCGACAGCGCGGTCGAAGGCGTCGTGGACAGCATCTGGTTCAACCAGGGCCAGGTCTGCTGCGCCGGCTCTCGGCTGCTGGTGCAGGAAGGCGTGCAGCAGCGGTTCCTGGAGAAGCTGCGCGCGCGCATGAAGACGATCCGCATCGGCGACCCGCTGGACAAGTCCACCGACATGGGCGCCCTGGTCGATGCCTCGCAACACAAGCGGGTCGCAGGCTACGTCGCCCTGGCGCGCAACGACGGCGCAACCGTCTGGCAGTCGGACGCCCGGCTGCCCAAGGGCGGATGTTTCTACCCGCCCACGCTGATCTCCGACGTGGGCACCGCGAGCGCCGTGGTCCAGGAGGAAATCTTCGGGCCGGTGCTGGTGGCCATGCCGTTTCGCACGCCGGCCGAAGCGGTGGAACTGGCCAACAACACGGTTTATGGCCTGGCGGCCAGCATCTGGAGCGAGTCCATCAGCCTGGCGCTCGATGTCGCGCCCCGGCTCAAAGCCGGCGTGGTCTGGATCAACACCGCGAACCAGTTCGATGCCAGCTGCGGCTTCGGTGGTTACCGGGAATCGGGTTTCGGCCGCGAAGGCGGGCGCGAGGGCCTGATGGAATACCTGGTGGCGCGCGACGACGACGCCCGGCCGGCCCGCCCCCGGGCGGTCAAGGCGGGCCGGCTGGTGGCGTCGGCCCCGGCCATCGACCGCACCGCCAAGCTGTATATCGGCGGCAAGCAGGTCCGGCCCGACGGCGGCTACAGCCGCACGCTCAGCGTGAACGGCCAGCCGGTCGCCGTGATGCCGGAGGCCAACCGCAAGGACGTGCGCAATGCGGTCGAGGCCGCGCGCAAGGCCGCGGGCTGGGAACGCACCGCCGGCCACGGCCGGGCCCAGGTGCTGTATTTCCTGGCCGAGAACCTGCAGGCCCAGCGCGAACGTTTCGTGCAGACGCTGAGCCTGGTGCAGACCGCGCAGCAGGCCACGGCCGAGTTCGATGCGGCCATCGAGACACTGTTCTATTACGCCGCCTGGGCCGACAAGTTCGACGGGCAGGTCCACCAGCCACCGATGCACGGCATCGTCACGGCGCTGAACGAGCCGCTGGGCGTGATCGGCATCGTCTGCCCCGACGAGGCGCCGCTGCTCGGCCTGCTGGCGCTGGTCACGCCCGCCATCGCGCTGGGCAACCGGGTCGTCGTATTGCCGTCGGCCCAGTTGCCGCTGATCGCCACCGACCTCTACCAGGTGCTGGACACCTCGGACCTGCCCGATGGCGTGGTGAACATCGTCACCGACGCCGGCAAGACCTTGTCCGCCGTACTGGCCAGCCACGCCGACGTCGATGCCGTATGGCGCCATGACGGCGATGCCGAGGGCTGCGCGGAGATCGAACGACTCTCGGCCAGCAACCTCAAGCGGACCTGGGTCAGCGGCAGCCGGGGGCGGGACTGGGCGCGTGCCGGCCAGGGCCGCGGCCAGGAATTCCTGCGCCAGGCCAGCCAGGTGAAAAACGTCTGGGTGCCGTACGGCGTGTGAACCCGCGAACGCCGGCGCCGCTCAGGCGCGGCCGTCCGCCAGTGCCTGGTAGGCCTTGTCGAAGTCCACCAGCACCTTGATCTTCTCGGCGTTCACCGGCGCGCGGATCGCATAACGCGACTCGCGCACGTCGCGGTACAGGTATTTGGTCAGCGGCATGCCGCCGGGGTTGACGATGCTCACGACATGGGCGTCGTGTGCCCGCGGTCCGCGCGCAACCACCACGGCGCGTTCCGCGCTGACCAGTTGCACGTAGGTGCCCGGCGGATAAAAACCCACGGCGGTCGCCATGGCCGAGGCCAATACCGGCTCGGCACCCGAGGCGTCGAGCACCATCGAGCGCGCCGCGCCCAGCGGCGACATCGCCAGCCGGGTCTTGCGCGCGGCCATCTTGGCCACGAACATGTCGGCCACCCGCAGCAGGTGGCGCTGCTGCAGGTTGTGCGGCCGTGCCGAGCCCTGGTCGGGCTCGTGGTGCCAGCGCACGATGTCGAGCACGTCCGCGTCGTCCAGTCCGATGCCGCGCATCAGGTCGACCCCGAGTCGCGGATGATCGCGGATCAGCGTGCGCTGCGCTTCGCTGGGAATCGCGTTCTGCGTGGCCAGGTTGTCCTGCGCCCGCGCCATGCCGATGTTCATCACCATGGCGGCGCGGAACAAGGCCTTGCGTTGGGGCGCCGGCATGCCCAGCTTGACCGCCGTCAGCTCGCAGACCACGGCCGACAACAAGGCATGGGTTGCGCAATACCCCAGCATCGGGTCGGCCAACGCCTGGAACAACACGAACAGGCATTGGTCCGGTTCGGCCGCCAGCAGCTCCAGTGCCCGATGGCGCAGCCGCTCGAGCTGGTCGGCCGGCGCGGTCGCGGCCTGCGGCTGGTACAGCAGGCCTTGCAGGTTGTCGCGCAGCACCAGCCAGCCGCCGGACAGGTCGGCCGGCTCCTCGTCGAGGAAATCGGACTCCGGGATCTCGCCCGGCATGGTCAGGCGGGAGATCTCCTCGGCCGTGCTGCCGTCGCGCAACATCTCGTGCAGCATGCGTTCGTAACCCCGTGTCCAGGCCAGCGCATCCCCTTCGGTCATCGAGGCGTCGTGCGCGGCCAGCATGGCCCGGTGCTGCTCGGACTGCAGGCTGTGACCCCGGCGCAGCAGCAACTTTCCGGTCTTGTCCCAGAGGTCGACCGGAATGTTTTTGCCGATCTCCAGCAGATCGATGGGAACGGGCACGTATTGCATGGCTGCCCGATCATATTTCAATCGGCGCACCGGCCACACGCTGCCGTGTCGCGCGGCGCCGGTGCCGTCAGATGTCCTGGTCGTAGGGCTTCAGGGCCCGGCACGGACCCAGCACCGTCATCATCACGACGCCGTGGCGCAGCGCGCGCTGGGAGTGAAACAGCCGATGGCGGGCGCGGCGGCGCACCTGGGCGGCGTCCGGGCGCCGGGGCGCGGCCGGGGGTGCGGCGTCGCGTTGCCGTTCCGGCCGCGGCTTTAGCGCCTGCGGGACTTCCAGCGGCAGCTCGTACACCGGCTGCGGTTCGGGTGCGCGGCCCCAGTCGGTTTCGGTCAGCTCCAGCGGCTCGGGCTCGGGCTCGACCTCGTATTGCGGTTGCGGCACCCCCGCCCCGGCCTGCGCCTGACGCTGGCGACGGCGCTGCTCGGCGCGCGCCGCCAGGAACTGCTTGAGCACCTGGAAACCGACGACGGCCAGGAACAGCAGGCCGAACAGCAGCGATTCGAAGTCGCCATGCATCGCCGTGTCCTAGCGGTTGGACTTGCTGCCGGGATCGTGCTCCGGCGCATCGGCGATCTCGCGCCGCATCTCGGTGTCGGCCTGCAGGTTCTTCATCCGGTAGTAGTCCATGATGCCCAGGTTGCCCTGGCGGAAGGCTTCGGCCATCGCGCGCGGCACCTCGGCCTCGACGACCCGCGCCTGCATCTCCTGCTCGAGCGCCACGGCCATGGCACGGCGCTCCTCGGCCTTGGCCTGGGCGATCTGCTTGTCGGCGTCGGCCTGGTCGATCTGCAGCTTGGCGCCGATATTGGCGCCGACGTCGACGTCGGCGATATCGATCGACAGGATCTCGTAGGCGGTGCCGGCGTCCAGCCCCTTGCTCAGGATGTGCTTGGAGATGTGGTCGGGGTTCTCGAGCACGCTCTTGTGGTTGGCCGCCGAACCGATGGTGCTGACCATGCCCTCGCCGACCCGCGCGATGATGGTTTCCTCGCCCGCGCCGCCGACCAGCCGGTCGATGTTGGTGCGCACCGTGACGCGCGAGACCACGATCAGCTGGATGCCGTCCTTGGCCACCGCCGCGATGCGCGGCGTCTCGATGACCTTGGGCAGCACCGACATCTGCACCGCCTCGAGCACGTTGCGCCCGGCCAGGTCGATCGCCGCGGCACGCTTGAACGGCAGCGGGATGCTGGCCTTGTCAGCCGAGATCATCGCATTGACGACCCGCACCACGTTGCCGCCTGCCAGGAAGTGCGCCTCCAGGTCGTTCAACGGTATGTCGATGCCGGCCTTGACCGCGCTGATGCGGGCGGTCACGACGGTATGCGGCGGCACCCGGCGCAGCCGCATCGCCACCAGCGTGAACAGGCCGACATAGGCGCCGGAGGCCCAGGCCGCGATCCACAGCGGCACCGGCACCAGGTACAGCACCAGTGCCAGCGCCGCGACGATGAGGATGATCAATCCAAAACCTCCGATGAGGCCACCTTCCAATCCGATCATGTTGTGCTCCTGTTGGGTTCTTGTTGCGGGGCCGGGACGACGACGACCCGGTTGCCATCCACCTTGTCGACGACGACCTCCTGGCCCGCTTCGATCAGTGACCCATTAGACACGACATCCACGCGCACGCCGTCGATCAGCGCAATTCCCGCCGGATGCAAGGGTGTTGCGGTCACGCCGTGGCGTCCCAGCAGGCGCTGGTCGGTCTCGGGCGCGGAGGCGTAACCCTGCGCGGCGCCCAGGCCGGTATCGAGGATCAGCCGGCGCCCGAAACGCGAGTGCGTCATGAAGCGCAGGAACAGCAGGCTCACGAGCAGCGCGGCCAGCAGCGAGAACATCACCCGCGCCGCCACCAGCATCACCAGTTCGGTGGTATTGCCCTGCCCGACCATGGCCAGCACCAGGCCGGCCAGGATGCCCAGGATGCCGAGCGCACCGGCGATGCCGAAGCCGGGGATGACGAAGATCTCGAGTGCCAGCAACACCAGGCCGGCCGCCGCCAGCAGCACCTCCTCCCAGCCGGCCAGCTGCACCAGCCAGTGGCCCCACAGGATCAGGCCCAGGCTGGTCAGGCCCAGCGCCCCGGGCACCCCGAAGCCCGGCGTGCGCAACTCGATGATGATGCCCAGCATCGCCACCGTGATCAGGATGGAGCTGACGACCGGATGGGTCAACATGCGCACCAGTTCCTCGGCCCAGTTGACCTGCAGGCGCCGGACCTCGGCCCCCGCAAGGCCGGCCTTCTCGAGGGCTTCCTCCAGCGTCTCGGCCCGGTGGTCCGCGACCTTGTACTTGAGCGCCTCGTCGGTCGTCAGGGTCAGCAGCTTGCCCTTGTCGATCAGGCCGCGGATCGCCACGTCCGCGTCGACCATGGCCTCGGCGATCTGCAACGGGCGCTTGCGCGCCTCGGCCGTGGCGCGGAACTCCTTGCGCACGTACGACACGGTCTTTTCCTCGACCGGCAACGCGGCCTTGCCGGCGCCGCCGATCTGCACCGGCGTGGCCGCGCCGATGGTGCCGCCACTGGCGATGATGATGTCGTGCGCGGCCAGGCTGATCAGCGCTCCCGCCGAAATCGCCCGCTTGTTGATGAAGGCGATCGTGCGCACCTTGCTGCGCAGCAGGCTGTCGCGGATCTGCACCGCGGCGTCGACGCGGCCGCCGAAGGTGTTGATGTCGAGCACGACCGCCGCGGCGCCCGCGGCCGCGGCCTCGTCGATGACGCGCTGCACGAACGGCGCCAGGCCCAGGTCGATCGTGCCTTCGATCGGCGCGACGTAGACGACGGGCGCGGGTTTCGGCTCGGCCGCCGGCTGCTCCTGCTGCTGCTGTGCGAGCGCGGGGCCCGACAGCAGGGCCAGCACCCATGCCGCCGCGAGCATGGCCATGCCTCGTCGTCCGGGCCCGGGACAGGGCGGGCACCGACGCGTCAGCCGGGCAGCAATGCCGATGAGGAATGTGAACATGGCTCCACTGTAGTGCGTTGCGGCCACGCTGGGGAAAGAAGCCGGAATTGGCGCCATATTCCGCATCGGGGCCAGGGATATCCATCCAGTATGGCGATGAACGGCCTCGCCGCCAAGCATCGGGCCGCGGATGCGCGTTCGGCCACAATGGCGGTTGCCACACAAGCCACCGGACGATCACCATGACACAAACGACGCTGGACCTGGTCGACGACGAGATCGACGTATTGGCCGCCATGCTGCCGCTGGCCGGACAACACATCATCGAGCTCGGTTGCGGCGCGGCCAGGCTGGCGCGCGCCGTGCTGCTGCGCCATCCCGACAGCCGGGTCACCGGTGTCGAGATCGACGCCCGCCAGCATGCGAAGAACCTGGCCGCACCCCAGGCCGGCCTGCAATTCATCTGCGGCGTCGCGCAGGACATTCCATGGGACGACGACGGTTTCGACCTGGCGCTGATGCTCAAGTCGCTGCACCACGTGCCCGTGCCTTCGATGGGTCGGGCGCTGGCCGAAGTCGTCCGGGTCGTGCGCCCGGGCGGCCACCTCTATGTCTCGGAGCCGGTGTTCGACGGGCCGCTGAACCACGTCACCCGGCTGTACAACGACGAGCAGGCAGTACGGGCCGCCGCGCAGGCGGCCATCGATGCCGCCCTCGTCACGGGCCCATGGACCCAGACGGCCGAGCGGCACTTCGCCGTTCCGTCACGGTTCGACGACTTCGACGCGTTCGAACAACGCATGATCCGCCAGACCTATGCCGACCACCGGCCGGATGCGACGACGATGGCCGAGGTGCGCCGGCGCTTCGAGGCCCGGTGCGGCCCCGATGGCGCGGTGTTCGAACAACCCATGCACGTGCGACTGCTGCGCCGCGCGCCCTGAGCGACGGGCTTCAGTGACGCCAGCGGCCACGTTGCGCCTGCCGCCGCGGCGGCGGCACGTGTTCAGGCCGGCAGCACGATCTCGGTCGACACGCCTCGGCAATCCATCTCGTACTCCAGATGCTGGATCGGCGGCCGGTTGTAATGCCACGACAGTCCGTGGCGCATGGCGCCGCGCCGCACCAGTTCATCGGCCAGGAAGGGGTGGATGTCATGGACCGAATAGACCTGGGTGGCGGTCGTGGACGTCCAGTCGAAACCCAGCGCCTGCATGCGCCGCTCCATTTCCGCGAGCACGAACTGCGCCTTCTTGCGCAGGCCGGCCGGCGAGACATCGCCGAACGCAATCGCGTTGTCGCGGTAGTCGCCCTTGCCCTCGGGCGACTCGGCGCTGCCGGCGACGATGAAGGACGGTGCGGCGGCGGCGTCGGCCACCGTGTAGCTGAAGGCATGGAAACCCGGCTGCGCCGGCGGATCGATGTCGGGACAGACATTGCTGCGCGCCACCGGATTGACGTCGCCCTTCATCAGCCCCCAGCGTTCCAGCGTGGTGATGTAGATCGCGTTGAACGCGCGAAAGCCTTCTTCGGTGAACGGCGCCGGCGAACGCAGCTCGCATGCGCAGAAGGCACTGTTCGGGCGGCCCAGCGAGGCCAGGTGCTGCGCGATGCGCTCGAAACCCTCGGCCAGCGGAACCACGCTGGAAAAACGCGCCCGCTCGATGCGGAACCCGGGTTGCGCGGCGACACCGCCGGAATATTGGGACACAGCAGGAACGAAACGATAACTGCCAGCATCGTATATATCTGTCAACATGGAATTCCCCTCGCTTGCGCATCCGATCGACACGGTGGCCATTCAAGCAGAAAGCGGCACGACGGCAGGCCAAGTTAGATGGAGAGATTGACGGCAGACTGCGGCGAGTGCTGGCGATCGCCAGTCCGGCCGCCTGCGGGAGGTCCAATCACGCTTGCCAGTCCCAATAAACAATTGCCAAGTCCGCGATAGCGTGAAAGCTGCTGAAGGTCAGGTACGCCCGGCCCGCCAACTATCCGGACGGGTCGTTGATGCCACCCCGAGTTTACTGGCCAGTGGCAGCAAACCAACCCATACTCGGGCGGAGGCTGTGGCCAACGCGCGGTCTGGTCCTGCGTGATAGGAGCCAGCCAGTCCCCAGAACCGTCATAGTGCCAAGAGCTGTCCCGTACCTGTGGATATCACCGGTCAGCTTCAGGTGCGGCGAGATGAGCCGGTCGTCGCTCGAATACCGACACCTGGTCAATAGAAACAGATGCAAGGCAGGTGCTACTGCGAGCGACTTGGATTGCACGCGCTGCAGCTTGCGCGATGTCAGTCAGCTGTACCGTTGCAGTTTCGCGAGGGTCCGTCAACCAGGCAACAACAAGATTGGCAGCATCACGTCGGCGCTGGTCCTGGAGTGATCACGCAGCCGTTGTTCCTGCCCAGTGGCATGCATGGCGCGCCAGGACCCACAGCCGTTGATCGCACGGCCCTCGGGCGCCGCACCGGCAATTGATGCAGGCGACATTTGCTCAACGCTGTCGATAGCGAGACGGACGCTCATTGCGTCGCCACCCCCGACAATGTCGGCAGGTTCAGGTGACGCCGTGTGGCATCGTCAAGTTGACCTGTTTCGGGAAGGCCCTGTTCTCGTTGCATGCGCGCAAGAGCTGCCTTTGTGGCAGGACCGAGGATGCCGTCGGAAGCTCCGCCAAAAACTCCAGCAGCCTTGAGCTTCTCCTGCATCGATGCAATTTCCACCGTTCGCGCCAACTCCCCGACGGCTTGACTGGTCTTCCTCGTCTCAGCCTGCGCAACCGCGGCAGACGATTCCGCGCGTTTCGCCACCGTCTCCACCTGATCCAACCTGGCACGAATACCTTTTGCGTCCATGGAGATGTCGATCGTCTGCCAAACGGACATACCAAGGAGCACCACGCCGAAACCAGACAAGCAGGTTCCGCCAAGGCCGAAGGTCTGATGTCTGGCATACACATAGCAGACGGTTCCGAGCATGAGCGCGCCAAACACCAGGGCGACCATGAAGGCCGGATTGGTCATCGGGACTCCAGTTTCTCTGCCAAAAGTCAACTGCAAAGCGGCCAAGCCGGCAGAAGCAATTGGTACGACCTGCGCCAGATCAGCCTCCTTGGATTGAACCACGCCCGCGTAGCCACGACAAGGGCGCCTGTCACTTGGAACAGGTCCTGTACACGTCCATCCTCAACGCCACATGCCTCGTCCGCCGGTGAACCAGACGGTGATGTGCGACAACGCATCCAGTCGATGCGGCCACGATCGGGTCAATCGGCGCGTGCACAAATCGCCAACACAAATTCCTCTCACATCGGGACATTGCACCAACGGCTCTCTGACGATGAACGCAAGGCAGCGATCGACTCCAGAAACTTTGCGGCGGCAGCAGGCACTATCCGTGTGTGTGGCCCTGCCCCATCCCGCGCGGGCATGTTGGGGCCTTTGTCAGCCGACAGGCTGAATGCCTTGACCTTCCCGATTTCTTCGGTGGCAAAACCTACGTCTGCTTCAAGTTGGCCAGAGTGAACACAACAAACGAAACCAGCCCGCCGACAAACAAGGCCCATGACAAGAAAAGCAAGAGCCGTGGGTAACTGACTTTGAACCATGTCGGGTCCTGCAGCGACTCGTTGACGACCGCCAGTTGAACCAAGACCCCAGTGGATGCGCAGAGCAAGAAGTTGAACAAGGAGAACTGAGCGGAAAGGACGAAGCTGGTCCCCTTGAACGTCGTGAACAGCATCGAAGTGACGAAGCCTATCGCCGCGACCGAGAGGGTTATCAATTGCTTCGCCACTTCAAGCACGAGCTTCTGCGCTTCTGGCGACAGCTTTTCGTCCGAGAACAATTTCATGACGCTAGCTGGATTAGCTCGATCCTCCGTCACGCCGAGCTTGCCAAGACCATGGGAACTTCCTGTGTTGAGCAGTCAGGCGGACCCAAACCGCGTCAGCCTGGTGCTGACAGTCTTCGCGCACGCCCTCTGCTTGCATCCTTGGTCTGATTATGACGCTGCAACACCATCATGTGGCACGGGGCGATCACTCTGGCCAGCGCGATGGGTTCTCTGGTACATCAACATCCATACAACGCAGTTGCCTGGCGGTGAAATCCGTGGTCAGGTCAGCTTCGTACCCGAACCCGCCTCCCTCGCCCTGCCAGGCGTCGGCCTGCTGGGACTGACGACCACGCGACGCGCCAGGCGCTGTCCGGCAGGCGCACTGAGCTGCAAACCTGCGTCGGTGGGATGCCAGCATCTGATGGTGCGCGACGAGACCGGCCGGGGAAGAAAACCCGCAACGCCTGGATACATGCGGGTTATGTGATTTTGCGAGGCCGTGTGAATGACCTGATTGGCCTGCCCGGAGGGGATCGAACCCCCGACCCTCAGCTTAGAAGGCTGATGCTCTATCCAACTGAGCTACGGGCAGGTGGGAGCGAGGTGCTCAAAAAGAAGATGATGGCCGGGGCGATACGATTCAAACGTACAACCGTCTGGTCCCAAACCAACGCGATGGTATCAGATTCATTTCGAATCAACGACTTACGGACGCCCAAAAATTTCTGAAGTCGCGCATGGCTTCCAATGGATGCAAATAGAACTCGCGCTAGTGTCACGCACGCGGTTGCGGTTTGCGCAGACGTGCAATCCGTCGGTTCTGCGCAAGTCCGACCGAAACCGTAGTTGATCGCCGGCAGCAGCCCGGTCGGATGTGAATGCCCCGTTCAAGCCAGATCGAAATGTCCCCTATGGCATGCAGGGGCCATCATGGTCCAGGTTGTACCGAGGAGTTCGAAAGAGCCTGACCGGGCCGCAGTGATCCAGCAAGCGGTCCGCGTCGATTCCACATGGACTGACCCGGCACTCGGAGTTGCTGCATTGCGCCCCGCCTCCGGTGTACAGGCTCGCCAGCTCAAGCTGCCCGAACGAACTCAACCAGGCTCACGGTTCCGGCAAGCACACTTTCACCCACCAGGCGATTCCAGTAGCTCTCGCCACCGTAAGCCATGCGCCCCTCGTGCAGCCGGCGCGTGAACAACTGCAAGTCATCTTCCTCGGTCACGCCAATCGCGCCATGCAGCGCATGGGCGGTGTTGGCCACACCGGGTGCGGCCTCGCTGGCGCGGGCTTTCGCCATCGCTGCGGGCAGCAGCCGCGGCGTGCGGCCTTCGTCCTGGAACGCGGCTTCGGCTGCGATGGACGCGGCAGCCACTTGTTCGGCCATCACGCTGAGCTGGTGTTGCACCGCCTGGAACCTGCCCAGGGACTTGCCGAACTGGCTGCGTTCGTTGCAATACTGCAGTGTCATCTCGAATACCCGTGTCAATGCGCCGGCCAGCAGTGCGGCTTGCATGGCGGCGGCCATTGGCGCCAGCGCCGCTGCATCGCCCGCCATCGGCTCGGCCGCCGCAGGGTCGCTCCAGTACAGGCTGGCCAGTTGGCTGTGCGCGATACCACTCGGTGTGTGTTGCGCCTGCGCGCCGGGCAGCAGCACCAGTCGTTGGCCATCGGCGGCCAGCACGACGTCGGCGATGGCGCCAAATGGCACCAAGGGGCAACGGATGCCACCGGCGGCATCGCGCTGCAAGGCCGGGGCGATGGTCAACAGGCCTGCCGGCAATTGCACGCCCTCACCGACCAGAGCCCGGGCGGCGATGGACTGGGCCACCGGCACGGGCACCGCGTAACGACCGAACAAGGCGAACACGGGAAACAGTTCGGCCAGCGGCAGGCCGGCGCCGCCACTGCTCTCGGGTGCGAGCAGTTCGAGGAAGCCGGCGCTGGCCAATGTGTCCCACAACGCGGCGGGCGAGCCGCCGGCTTCGATGGCGCGGACCACGGCGGGTGTGCAGTGGTCGCGCAGGATGTCTTCGATGGCTTCTGCAAACATGGGGCTCCTAACGCAAGCCGAGACCACGCGCGATCATGCCGCGCAGGATCTCGCGGGTGCCGCCGCGCAGCGAAAAAGTGGGCGCCACCTGGGTCAGGTAGAAAACCGTGGCCAGCAGGTCGGCATCGAGATCGGCGGCCGGATCGGCCGCAACCGCAGCGGCGATCAGTGTCGGGATCTCCTGTTCGAAGCTGGTGCCGATGTCCTTGACCAGCGCCGCCTCGACGACCGGGCTTTCTCCCGCCACCAGACGGGTGGTGAGCGCGATCGACATGTGGCGCAGCGTCGCCAGGTGAGTGGCCAGCCGGCCGATGGTCTCGCAGTGAATGGCGCCATTGCCACCCCGGCGCAGGCAGCCGATCCAGTGCTCCAGCAACACGATGCTGGAATAGATGCGCTCCGGTCCGCTGCGCTCGAAGGCAAGCTCGGCATTGACCTGGGCCCAGCCGCTGCCTTCCTGCCCGATCAGCGCATCGTCGGCCAACAACACGTCATCGAAGAACACCTCGTTGAAGTGGGCGTCACCGGCCAGGTCATGGATGGGCCGCACCGTGACGCCCGGCAGCTTCAGATCGACGATGAACTGCGACAAGCCCTTTTGCCGATCAGCCGGCTCACCCGACGAACGCACCAGCGCAATCATGTAACGACAGTGCTGCGCACTGGTGGTCCAGACCTTGCGGCCATTGAGCTTCCAGCCGCCATCGACCTTCACTGCGCGGGTCCCGACGCTGGCCAGGTCCGAGCCGGCATTGGGCTCGCTCATGCCGATGCAGAAGAACACCTCGCCGGCGCAGATCTGCGGCAGATAGAAACGGCGCTGGGCCTCGGTGCCGAACTTGTTGATCAGCGGTCCGCTCTGGCGGTCGGCGATCCAGTGCGCGGCGACCGGCGCACCGGCGGCCAGCATTTCTTCGACCAGCACGAAGCGCGAGAAGGCGTCCATGCTGGCGCCACCGTATTCCTGGGGCAAGGTCACTCCCACCCAGCCACGGGCCGCGAGCTTGCGGCTGAAACCGGCGTCGAACCCCATCCAGGAACGGGCGCGCAGTTGCGGCGAAGGAGGCTGCCAGCTGGTGCGCAGGAACTCGCGCACCTCGGCGCGGAACTGCTGCGTGGAGGCAGGCAAGGCCGCGTAACGGAAGGCCGACAACAATTCACTCATGGCACAGGTCTCAGCTGCCGATGGTGTAGCCGCCATTGGCCGACAGGTGCTGGCCGGTGACATACGACGCCGCGTCGGAGAGCAGGAAACACACCGGACGGGCTACTTCGCCGGCCTCGGCCCAGCGGCCGAGCGGAATCTGCTGCAGGTAGGTATCGGCGAACTTCTCGCTGCGGATGGTCTCGGTCATCGGCGTCTCGACCACGCCGAAGCCGACGGTGTTGACCCGCACGGCGTACTTCGCCCATTCGCGCGCCGCGCACATGGTCAATCCGAGCAAGCCGGCCTTGGCGGCCCCGTAGTTGATCTGGCCGATGGTGCCGCGGCGACCCGCGTCGGACGAGATGTTGACGATCGCGCCACCGCTCTTGTCGCCGCCACGCGCGCGCGCCAGCATGTGCCGGCCCGCCGCCTGCAGGAAGTTGAACGAGCCGGTCAGGTGCACGTCGATCACCTGCTGCCACTGCTCCGATGTCATCTTCTCGATCATGGCCGGGCGCGTGATGCCGGCATTGTTGACCAGCCCATGTACCGCACCGAAGCGGCCGACGGCCTGCTCCACGACAGACTGCGCAAAGCCGGCATCGGCCACGCTGCCCGCCAGTGGCAACACGCGGTCAACGCCCGCTTCGGCGGCAAACGCCGACACGCCGTCGGCGTTGAGGTCGACAGCCGTCACGGTACCGCCCAGTTCCAGCACCAGATTGCCGATGGCGCGGCCGATACCTTGCGCCGCCCCGGTCACGATGATGTTCCTGCCTTGCAGGGTCATGCCTTGTTCGCTCATGGTCTCACTTTCAAAATTCAAAGGGTGTCTGCGGTGCCGAGCACCAGGGTGGCCTGGCTGGACAGTTCACCGCCGTTGCCGTGTGCCACAGCGAGTTGTGCGCCAGCGACCTGGCGCTCGCCGGCCACTCCCATCAACTGCTGTGTCGCCTCGACCATCGTGAACAGGCCGTACATGCCGGGATGCACGCAGGACAGGCCACCACCGTTGGTATTGACCGGCAACGCGCCACCGGGCGCGATACGGCCGCCTTCGACGAAGGCCCCGCCCTCGCCCTTCTTGCAGAACCCGAGGTCCTCCAGGAACAGCAAGGTGTTGATGGTGAACGCGTCGTAGACCTCCACCACGTCGATGTCTGCCGGCTGCACGCCCGCCTGCGCGAACGCACGGGCGCCGGAGTGCACGGCCGCGGTCGTGGTCAGGTCCGGCATGGACGTGATGTCGCGGTGATCGGTCGCGGCCGCCGCACCCAGCAGATAGACCGGCCGTTTTGCCAGGTGCTTCGCGCGCTCGGCGCTGACCATCACCACAGCGGCGGCGCCGTCCGTCACCAGGCAGCAATCGCGCACACTGAGCGGGTCCGACACCATGCGCGACTGCAGATAAGCGTCCATCGTCAACGGGTCACGCACGAAGGCATCGGGATTCAACTGCGCCCATTGGCGGGCGGCCAGCGCCACTTCGCCCAACTGCTCGCGCTTCAGGCCATACTCGTGCATGTAGCGTGACGTGGCCAGCGCGTAAGCACCCACCGGACGGCCCAGCTTGTACGGTGCCTCATAGGCCGTCGGCCGCATCGCGCTGACCAGGCCTCCGGATGCGGTGCGCTGGTTGCTGCCATAGGCGATCAACGCGACGTCACACTGGCCGGCATCGATCGCCAGCGCCGCCCACATGGCATGCGTGAGGAAGGCCGAGCCACCGGTGCGGTTGTTCTCGGTGATGCGTGGTTGAATGCCCAGGTACTCGGCGAACGTCAGGCCGGACAGGAAGTCGTCGGGCAAGGCGATGAACAGGCCGTCGACGTCGCCGGGAACCAAGCCCACCTGGTCGAGCGCGCGCAGGCTGGCGTGTACGGCCAGGTCCATCGAACCCATGCCGGGCGACTCGCCCATGCCGTAGGTGGCAGCACCGACGATCGCGGTCTTGCCGCGGGGGAAACGGTCTTGTGTCATTGCGCATCTCCCACCGGGTCGAACAGCAGGATGGGTTTGTCATCCTGCGTGCCAATACGCGCTTGCACCACCATGCCGATGGACACCGCCTCGGGCGAGATGCCCTCCACGCGGCTCATCACACGCGGGCCCTCCTCCAGGTCGACCAGCACCACGTTGTAGGCGGGTTGCGGAGGCTTGGGCCGGACCACCGTGGTCGCGTGCACGGTGCCGCGGCCGCTGGCAGCCACCCATTCGAGGTCTCGCGCGCCGGTCACCGGCTCGGCAACCCGGGGATGGAAGAAAAAGCGGCCGCTACTGCGCGAACGCTGCAACATGAAGCGGCCCTGCGCGAGTTGCGCAAAGTACTCCTGTTCGGGACGGATATCAGGCATATGGCTCGGTTCAGGTCGTGGGTTTGGGGTTCTCCGGCCACTGGT